>CAYRBE010000017.1:0-20199 GCA_964422345.1 uncultured Dechloromonas sp. | reverse complement strand
CATTGGGCGGCTTGCCAGAGAATGTTGTAAACCCCGAAGCTGGCGCCGGGAATGTCCGGATCAAAGAAGGTATAGACCGAGGACAGGCCATCATCAAGGACGTCGATCAGGCTGACCATGCGGATTCCTTGGTCATCTGAAAACTCGATCAGTCGCGTATCAACTCGGCTGTGCAACATGAACTGGGCGTACTGCTCATGATTGTCTTCATCCATGCCGCCGCCGGGGTGGCGGGCGGTTTGATAGCGTTGGTAAAGCGCATAGTGTTCTTCAATATAGACCAGCGGCAGTTCGCGAACTTTGAGTTCAGCGTGTTGCTTCATGGCGCGGCGCTGGCTGCGATTGGCGTGGAGTTCAGCCACTGGCAATCGAACCGGGGTGCAGGCAGTGCATTGGTCACAATGGGGGCGATAGGTAAATGCGCCACTGCGGCGGAAACCAGCGCGGACTAACATGCTGTAGATTTCGGTGCCGATCAGGTGGGCGGGGGTTGCAACCTGAGAGCGGGCCTGATGGTCGGGTAAATAGCTGCAGGCGTAAGGCGAGGTGGCGTAGAACTGAATCAGCGAGTAGGGCAGGTCGGCGTCGTTGGCTTGTGACATGGTTTACCAGCGCTGCTCGATGTCTGTGATGGACCACGGTGCACGTGAGCCGGGTGCTACGGTGTACCCCTTCAAAAGCGCTAAAAACGTTTCGCGGGGAATTTCACGCCCGCCGAGTGATGCAAGGTGCTCGGTTCGCATTTGGCAGTCAATCAAACCGAATTGGTGGGCGACAAGGTAACGAATGAGGTGAGCGAAGGCGACTTTTGACGCGTCGGTACAGTGTGAGAACATCGATTCCCCATAGAACATGCGACCGATTGCCAAGCCATACAGTCCGCCCACCAGATCGCCTTCGACATAAGTTTCGACACTGTGCGCCCAGCCAAGTTCATGCAGATGAATGTAGGCTTCAAGCATCGGTGGCGATATCCAGGTGCCATCCTGACCGGGGCGAGGCGTCTCGCCGCAGGCCGTCATTACGCCGGCAAAGTTGGTGTCAAACCGCACTTCAAATTGTCTTGAACGTAAGGTTTTTTTTAGTGAGCGGGTGAGATGGAACTCTTCCGGGAAAAGCACCATGCGCGGGTCAGGGTTGTACCAGACCGGGTGGCCTTCTATCGTTCCCCAAGGGAAAATTCCCCGCCGATAGGCATCAAGCAAGCGATCAGGCGCTAAGTCAGCCCCCACAGCGAGCAATCCACCCATATCGTCCCTGGTCTTTTCGACCGGAGGAAATGGGTCGACTCGGCCAAGGAAAGGGATCATCCGTGCTGCTTTTTGAAGGCAATCACATGGTCAGCATCCAGCCGGATACCAATGCTCTCACCGAGTGCGTGGTTGTGATGAGAGGGGACGAGTGACAACACTTCGGCGCCGCTGCCCAGGCGTAGGGTGTAAAGAATATCTGCACCACGAAAAGCTTTGTGCAGCACTTCAGCCTGCTGTGCGCTTTGGTCATCATGGACGATATCGTCTGGGCGGAGCAGGACGTCGACATCGCAGCCATCGCTACAATTGTCACAGGTTTCGCTACATTCAATCGGAATATCGGAAACCAGCATACCCAGCTCCATGCTGACTTGATTCCCATTAACCACCACGCCAGGTACCAGTACCCCCTGGCCAATAAAGTCGGCGACAAAGCGGTTGGCTGGCCGGTGGTACAGGTTGTACGGGGTATCCCACTGCTGAATTCGTCCCTGATACATGACGCCTATTTCATCTGCCATCGCGAAGGCTTCATTTTGGTCATGGGTGACCAAAATAGCCGTTGAGCCTTCGCGTTTGAGGATTTCCCGCACTTCAGCCGAAAGTCGTTCGCGCAAGCCTACGTCCAGGTTGGAGAACGGCTCATCCAGCAGGATCAGTTCAGGGCGGGGCGCTAATGCCCGTGCCAGTGCAACCCGTTGTTGCTGCCCACCGGAAAGTTCGTGCGGGTATTTGCTGCCCTGGCCGCTCAGTCCGACCGTTGCCAGCATTTGCCGAACTCGCAGGTGAGCCTCGTCATCTGGCTTCTGGCCTAAACCAAAAGCAACATTCTGTTCAATAGTCAGGTGCGGGAAGAGGGCGTAGTCTTGAAAAACCATCCCGATTTTGCGTTGCTCGGGCGCAAGACGCTGACCGGTTTGGCTGACGATTTTGTCATGCAGAGAAATTTCGCCACCGGCAATTTCTTCAAATCCCGCAATGCAACGCAGCAGGGTGGTTTTGCCGCAACCAGAGGGGCCAAGCAGGCAGGCAATTTGCCCTTTTGCCAGTTGAAAGTTAACGCCGTCGACGACGGTCTGTTTTCCGTAGCGTTGAATGACGCCATTTAGCTTAAGTTGTGCCATAGCCGTCGATTATAATTCGCATTCACACTTATGCGCGCAGCTCAATATTCTCCCCTGTTGATTGTCGGCCTTGTCGTAGCCTCGCTTGCTGGCTTGCCAGTGTTGAGTGTCGGCCTTAATTTGCTGAGTGGAGGCACTAGCGCAACTTGGTCGCATCTGGTCAGCACGGTTCTGCCAGAGTACATACTCAATTCCTTGTGGTTATGTATTGGTGTCGGCTGTGGTGTTGGCTTGATCGGTGTTGCAACCGCTTGGCTCACCGCAATGCACAATTTTCCTGGCAGGCGTTTTTTTGAGTGGGCTTTGGTTTTGCCATTGGCCATGCCGGCTTACGTTATGGCTTATGTCTATACCGATCTGCTCCAGTTCGTTGGCCCGGTGCAAACTGCTTTGCGTGAAACTTTCAACTGGCAGCATGGTGATTATTGGTTCCCCGATGTCCGTACTTTGCCGGGGGCGATGTTGATGTTTGTTTGTGTTCTATATCCCTACGTTTACTTGCTTGCCCGTGCCGCATTTCTTGAGCGCGCCAGTGGCATGCTGGAGGCAGCGAGAACCTTGGGCATGGGGCCTTGGCGTGCATTTTTCTCGGTATCGATGCCTCTGGCGCGGCCGGCGATTGTTGCTGGTGTGACTTTGGCGTTAATGGAAACGCTGGCTGACTACGGCACAGTGGCTTATTTTGCAGTTAATACCTTTACCACAGGCATCTACCGAGCTTGGTTTTCTCTAGGGGACAGGGTGGCTGCGGCTCAGTTGGCCTCCATGTTGTTAGGGTTTGTTTTGTTCTTGCTGATGGCTGAGCGGATTTCCCGTGGCAGGGCGCGTTATAACAACACGACTGGACGCAATCGTCCGATGGCTGGTGCGACGCTGTCAGGGTTTTCTTCTTTTCTGGCGGTGCTCACTTGCGTATTGCCTTTGCTGCTGGGTTTTATTTTGCCGGCAATTTTGCTTCTAAAAATGGCCTTGACTGATGGTGATGCTCAGTTTGGTGAGCGTTTTTTGACTCTCTCTCGCAACAGTTTTGTTCTTGCCGGGATGACCGCAATCATCGCGGTATTTCTGGCTTTATTACTAGCCTACGGCGCTCGGCTCTCCAAAACCACTTTAGCCAAGGCATTGAATCGCATGGTCGGGCTGGGTTATGCCGTGCCGGGTGCGGTGATCGCAGTGGGTGTCCTGATTCCAGTCACGCGCTTGGATAACTGGCTGGCTGGTCAATGGCAGATCTGGTTTGATTACAACCCCGGCCTGATTTTTACCGGCGGTATGGCGGCATTGATCTATGCTTATCTTGCACGTTTTCTAGGTGTCGCTTTGCATACAGTTGAATCCAGTCTGGCAAAAATAACGCCGAACATGGATGACGCGTCGCGTAGCTTGGGTTTAGGGCAAAGTCAGACATTGCGGCGAGTTCATATACCCATGCTGAGAGGTAGCTTGCTGACGGCTGGTTTGTTGGTTTTTGTGGATGTAATGAAAGAGCTGCCAGCCACTTTGGTGATGCGGCCATTCAATTTTGATACCTTGGCAACGCAGACCTATACGCTGGCGTCTGATGAGCGTTTGGCTGAGGCATCAACCGCTGCACTGGCTATTGTTGCAGTCGGCTTATTGCCACTGATTGCCTTGTCACGCCAGATATCACGAACACGTCGCAGTTAAATCAGCGGCTTTACTTTTCGGCGCTGGAATTCCAAAATTTTGATTTCGGTTTTACTGCCTCGGCGGATGCTGGCTCCTCTTTGTGGGCACCCTGGGTGTCGATTAAGCGCTGCAGATCGAAGTCGAGCAGATTGGTGTCAACGCCGTAGCAGGCGGTGAGGTCAAGTTCCTCAATAGCATGATCGGGGATTGCCGTAGGCGTGTATTCAATGAGGTTGTCAATGACCGCAGGCTCAGGTTCGGCATCAATGATTGATGCATCCTTGGTTGCAGTTGTAGCAAGCATCATGTTTTCTGGTGCCTGCTCTTCTGCTTCAGGTTCTAACGGAGTTTCTGGAGCAGTATCTTGCGCTGGTGGAAATAGCGCAGCGGGTTCAGCCAAGACTTTTGTTTCGTAGGGGTTTGCAGCGCCCCGTTCAATCAGCAATTCAATAACAGCTTGATGCTTTCCACGTTGGGCCAGCCGCATTGGTGCCCCCGGTCCATCTGCTGCAATCGCATTCAGATCAGCCCCTCGGTTGAGCAGTTCTCGAACGATGTCGACATTGCCCTCAAAGCAGGCTGTACGTAGCGGTAAGCCGACGCAACCGTGGATGTCTGCTTCTTCTAAATCAGCACCATTATCGAGGGCGTCGACAACGTCAGTTAACTTGCCGGTACGAATTGCGGTAAGTAGTTTACTTGGAGGTGAAAATTTTGCGGCCATCTGCCTTGCTCCTTCAATTGCACCCGGAGTTTAGGAGATAGCCGCGATTTTGACGAGTCCTATTGTTTATTTAAACCCAGCGCGATCCAAAATTATTTGGGCTTTGGCTTGATACATCGCCAAGTTCTTAACCGGCAGCTGGTCAGCTTTGAACTTACCCATGGCTTCTAAGCCAGGGTTGTTAACTTTGATGTTTTCAACGACAGGCCACTCGTTATTGCCATCAGCAAAATAGCGCTGCGCCTGATCAGATGCGAGGTATTCCAGAAACTTCACCGCAGCTGCTTTGTGCGGAGCGTGTTTCAACATGCCGCCGCCAGATACGTTGATATGTGTTCCAGTGGTTTCCTGGTTCGGCCAGATGATGCCAACCTTCTCCATCATTTTAAGCTCTTCAGGTTTGGTCGAGCGTAATAGGCGGGCAACATAATAGGTGTTGGTTATGGCAACGCCACATTCGCCTGCGGAAACCGCCTTGATCTGGTCGGTGTCGCCGCCTTTGGGGGCGCGAGCAAAGTTCGCCACCATGCCGCGAGCGAGCGCCTCGGCCTTGGCTTCGCCTTCATTTGAAATGACAGATGCCATTAGTGAGAGATTGTAGGGGTGAGAACCCGAGCGTGAACACACCTTGCCTTTTAGTTTGGGGTTAGCAAGGTCATCATAATTTTTGATATCAGCTGCTTTGATCGCAGCTTTGTTATACACAATTACCCGGGCGCGAGTGGAGAATGAGAACCAGTCTTCAGTTCTCAGGTGAGCAGGGATACGCGACTCAAGTACTTTTGAGGCAACTGGTGTAAAGAGACCAAGTTCGTGGGCTTTTGCCAAGCGTGCGGCATCTACGGTTAGGAAAATATCAGCCGGGCTATTGTTGCCTTCGTTTTTAATCCGCTCAAGTAGCTCATCTTCTTTGCCCTCGATACGGTTGATCTTGATTCCGGTTTCTTTGGTGAAATTAGCGTAGAGCGCTTCATCAGTCTGATAGTGACGAGCGGAGTACAGGTTCAGTACGTTCTCTTCTGCGACGGCACTCGCAGAGAGTGTAGCCAAGGCAGTGGCAATGATGGCGGACAGCAGTTTCATGCAATTTACTCCTGGATCTGGTTGCGAATGGTTCTAGTTTACTAACTGCTTAGTGTTTTGTAAATGAGAAACATTATTATGTGTAGACGAAAAAAAACGGCTATTAGGCCGTTTTGTTTTTTAGTTGCCTTCGAGTATTCGGCGGGCACCGTTGTAACGTTTCATCCAGTAACTACTTTCCATGCTCTCAACGCGAACCTCCGCACCGGTACGAGGGGCATGCATGAAGTGGTTATCGCCTAAATAAATTCCAACGTGGGAGAAGGTGCGGCGCATGGTGTTGAAGAATACTAAGTCACCTGGTTTGAGCTGCGAGGTATCAATTTGCTGACCTACTTCGCTCATTTCACGTGCTGTTCTGGGCAAGGCCGTACCAATGCTGTCCTTGAAAACAAGGCGAACAAAACCGCTGCAATCCAAGCCGCTATCTTCGTCGTTGCCGCCTAGGCGATAACGTACGCCAACCAGCTTCAATCCCTGCAGAATGACATCCTGCGCTGTGTTGGTGTAACGTTCAAAAAACGAAAGTGCTTCTTCGGATTTTCGGCTCTGTTCAGCAGCGGTAACGGCGCTGATTCCACCCGTAAAAAGGGCAGAGGCGAGCAAAATGGAAGTAAAAACTTTATGCATAGTTAGGCACTCTATTTCAAAAACACTCTCCTGTAAATACGAGGTAGGTAAAAAACCTTATCGATCACTGTATTCATAATCCGTAATTATGAATACAATTTGACTCCAAGGAGTAAAGGCGCATGAATTCGTTTTCGGCATTGTTGATTGAGCAGCATGAGTGCATGGTAGCCGGCGGTTTTGTCCGGATGAATAGTCGCGCCCTCAATGCCGGTGTTCAAGGGCGAGTCAATGTGCGTGCGGTTATGAAAACCGAGGGGGCGCCACGATGAGTGATCTGCCTCATGTTTTGATTGTCGATGATTCGCGTGTTGTTCGAGTCTCGATGATCAAGCATCTAAAAGGTCATTACGAAGTTCGGGAGGAAAGTGACGGCGAGGCTGCATGGCAGACCTTGGTGCTTGATCATTCGATCAAGGCTGTTATTTCTGATGTTCAGATGCCCAGCCTAAATGGTTACGAATTACTCGAGCGTTTACGTTCATCCAAGCTGCGGCGCTTGCAGCAATTGCCTTTCATTCTAGTGTCGGGTGAAGAGGCAGAGGAGGAACGAGCGAATGCAAGAGCGCTCGGCGTTTCAGACTTCGTAACCAAAGGTGCGGGCAGTGCTGAGGTGTTGGCTCGCCTTGATACCTTGTTGGCTCTATCGAGTGCGCAGAGTGTGCTTGAGGAGCATCGCGAGCAGATGGTTCAAGATCCGGCGAGCGGCTTGTTTACCCGTGCCTTCCTTGAGCGTCAGGCGACTCAAGCCATTTCACATTCGGCCCGACATGGTGTTGAGACCAGCGTCATGGTGATGGGCTTTGATGGTTTTGATACCTTGTCCAAAACTTTGGGGGCGCATGCTGCCGAAGAGGTTGGCGCACGTTTTGCCAAAATGCTTGCCAGTAAGGTTCGCCAGGAAGACAGCCTTGGGCATTATGGGCCCGGTCAATATGCAGTGATTTCTCCGGGTACCGCTGTGGCGTACTGCGTTACCTTTGCTGAGCGGGTGCGTGAGGCAGTTGAAGCGGCACGCCTGACCGTTCGCGGCGAAGTTGTGGCTGTGACGGTGAGTATCGGCGTGGCTAGTGTGCCAGTCGATCAAATTACATCGGCGAGAGAGTTGCTGGATTTGGCTGGTAGGCGCATGCAGGAAGTGATGCTTGAAGGGGGGAATCGTACTGAATCAGGCGGTGCCACCCCAGCATCACGACCAATTTCGATCAATCATGCTTTGGAGTTGCTGGTGGCAAACCGTCCAGAACCGGTGTTGCCGCATCTTGCTTATCTTGGTAAGCAACTCCTGCCGTTGATTCATTTGATTAATACAGAGTTGGATTTGGCTATGCCAATGGAAGAGGTTGAACGTCGTTTAAGGGAACGGGGCACTAATAATAATTAACCTGTTCAATATTCTTGTAGTGCAGGAAAACCAAGTTAGAGGGAATCTTATGGCAACTTATAAAGAGTTTCACCAGTATTCAATTGAAAAGCCGGACGAGTTCTGGACCGAGCAGGCCCAGCTTATTGATTGGAAAGAACCGTTTACGCAGGTTTGTGATTATTCTCGACCGCCATTCGCCAAATGGTTCGTTGGCGGCAAAACCAACTTGTGCCACAACGCAGTCGACCGTCATGCAGCGAAGCGCCCAAATGATCGTGCGCTGATTTTCGTTTCGACTGAAACGGACGAAGAAACAGTCTACAGTTTTGCTGAATTGCAGCGTGAAGTTGAGCGTATGGCTGCGATTTATCAGAGCCTTGGGGTAAAGCGTGGGGATCGCGTATTGATCTATATGCCGATGATTGCTCAAGCTTGTTTCGCAATTTTGGCTTCGGCTCGTATTGGCGCAATTCACTCTGTCGTGTTTGGCGGTTTTGCTTCTGGTTCACTGGCAACTCGTATCGACGATGCCAAGCCGACTTTGATTGTTTCTTCAGATGCCGGTATGCGTGGCGGTAAGGCTGTGCCTTATAAAAACCTGCTGGATGAGGCAATTGAGATCGCTGAGCACAAGCCGGCCAAGGTGTTGATGATTGATCGTGGCCTGGATAAAGAATTCAATAAAGTAGCGGGTCGCGATGCTGACTATGCAAGCCTGCGGGCCCAGTTCATGGATGCGCAAGTGCCTTGTGAATGGATGGAGTCTAGCGAGCCTTCTTACATTCTTTATACTTCTGGAACGACAGGAAAACCGAAGGGTGTGCAGCGCGATACGGGCGGTTATGCTGTAGCGCTGGCTTCTTCGATGAAGCATATCTATTGTGGCGGGGAGGGTGAAACCTACTTCTCTACTTCGGATATCGGCTGGGTGGTTGGGCATTCATATATTATTTATGGTCCGTTGATTGCAGGCATGGCGACTGTTATGTACGAAGGTACGCCACTTCGTCCGGATGCTGGTATTTGGTGGAAGATTGTTGAGAAATATAAAGTTAACGTGATGTTCTCGGCACCAACTGCTGCTCGTGTTCTGAAAAAGCAGGACCCGGCCTATATGCATAAATATGATCTTTCCTCGCTACGCCATATTTTTATGGCTGGCGAGCCACTGGATCAACCAACCCATGAGTGGTTCATGACCGAGTTGCAGAAGCCGGTTATCGACAATTACTGGCAGACAGAAACCGGTTGGCCGATGTTGGCTGCTTTGCCTGGTGTTGAAAAAACACCGATTAAATACGGTTCCCCAAGCTTCCCAGTTTACGGTTATAACCTGCAAATTTTCCGGGAGGATGGCTCGGTCTGTGGAGCCAATGAAAAAGGGATTGCTGCTGTTATTCCACCATTACCACCGGGTTGCCTGTCGACGGTTTGGGGTCAGGATGATCGGTTTGTCAGCACCTATTTCACCTTGTTCAAAGACCCGCTGGTCTACTCGTCTTACGACTGGGCAATTAAGGATGATGATGGTTACTTCACAATTCTTGGCCGTACCGATGATGTGATTAACGTCGCAGGCCATCGTTTGGGTACCCGTGAAATTGAAGAGGCTATCCAGAATCATGCTGCGATTGCTGAGGTTGCAGTAGTCGGGGTTGAGGATAAGCTCAAGGGGCAGGTGCCAATGGCTTTCGCAGTGGTTAAAGATGCGAGTCGTATTGCCACACCGGAACTCGTCAAGGCGCTGGAAAAAGAAGTGTTTGGCACGGTTGATAGCATACTGGGAGCGATCGGGCGTCCAGCACGTGTTCACTTTGTCACTGGTTTGCCTAAAACACGCTCTGGGAAAATGCTACGGCGTTCGCTGCAGGCGCTTGCAGAAGGGCGTGATCCTGGTGATCTGACCACGATTGACGATCCTTCAACGCTGGAACAAATCAAACAAGCGCTCGTTAGCTAATATTCTGGTGGTCTTTTCTAAAAACCCGCCGGCAGTCGCCGGCGGGTTTTTTACGTTTGATGCATCGGATTGGGGGGGCGAGGCAGGTGGTAGAATGAAGTCCAGTCATAGCTTTCAGTGATTCAATATCGATGATTTACGAGACCGTTGCCGCCATTGATCTAGGTTCGAATAGTTTTCGCCTGCAGGTTGGGCGGGTAGTTGATAACCAGATTTATACGCTTGATTCACTGAAGGAGCCGGTACGGCTGGCTTCAGGGCTGACGGCTGACAAACGATTGGATGCGCCAGCGCAGGCAAGGGCGTTGGATGCCTTGCGTCGTTTCGGCGAACGTTTGCGTGGGCTGGACCGAGGTGCCGTGCGCGCCGTTGCAACCAATGCTTTGCGAGTAGCCAAAAATGCGCCTGAGTTTTTGCCTTTGGCAGAAGATGCGCTTGGTTTTCCCATTGAGATTATTGCCGGGCGTGAAGAGGCAAGGCTAATTTACATCGGGGCCTCGCATTCTTTGCCAATGGCTGCCCATAAGCGCCTTGTGGTTGATATCGGTGGTGGTTCTACAGAATTTATTATTGGTAAGCGGCATGATCCCCAGTTGATGGAGTCGTTGTACATGGGGTGCGTTAGTTACACCTTACGTTTCTTTCCTGATCGTAAAATTGATAAACATCGATTACGTGAGGCACAAATTGCAGCGGCAAAAGAAATTGAGCTGATTGCACATGATTATCAGCGACTGGGCTGGAAGGAGGCGGTAGGGTCATCGGGTTCCGCAAGAGCCATTGCTGATGTCTTGGAAATGAATGGCTTGAACCCAAATGGCGAGAGCGGCATCACCCGGGTTGGTCTGGAAAAATTTTGCGCCTTGCTGGTCAAAGCGGGTTCCGCTGAGGCGCTGGATTTGCCTGGAGTGAAAGGTGATCGCTTGCCGGTTTTGTTGGGCGGCGTAGCGATCATGTCGGCGGTTTTTGAAGAGTTGGGTCTTGAGCGGATGACCTACGCCGATGGCGCGCTACGCTTGGGTGTGTTGTATGACTTGTTGGGTCGGTTCCATGATCACGACATGCGAGACTCTACCGTTGCTCAATTCCGGCGGCGTTATCAGGTTGAAGCAGATCAAGTCGAGCGCGTTGAAGCGACAGCGTTAATGGCATTGAGTCAGTTAAGTGATGGTGCGCCCAGTGAAGATGATGTGCATTTTTTGTCTTGGGCCAGTCGTATGCACGAAATTGGTATTTCAATTGCCCATAACGCCTATCACAAGCATGGTTCTTATATTTTGACTTGTGCAGATATGCCAGGTTTTTCGAAAAAAGATCAGGCTCGCCTTGCCATGTTGGTGCTTGGACATCGTGGCAAACTGGATAAGCTCAAAAGCTTTCAATCAGTTGATACTGCGTGGCACTTGGTTTTTTGTCTGCGCCTCGCTGTTTTGTTGCATCGCACGCGTGATGATCGGGCGCTACCGGCATGGTCGGTTAGCTTGCTTGGGAACGGATTCAAAGTTGACCTTCCTGCCGAGTGGCTGGCAAGCAACCCTTGGACGGCCGCCGCTTTGGTAGAGGAGGCAGCGGTCTGGCAGAACATCGGGAGAGGTTATAAGGTGAACTCTCTGTCGTTAAGGAATAGGGCGTGAACGAGGTTCCCCGCCTGAAACTTGAGTCGGGGAGGGTTGTATTAACCGGTCAATGGACTTTGGCCGCAATTCTGCCTGTCATCGAATTGCTTGAAAGCCAATTGGCTGAGCAGCGCGGGCAAGTATTAGCTTGGGATCTTTCTTCATTGCTCCGTTTGGATAGTGCGGCCGCTGTTCTGCTTTGGAGGACGTGGGGAGGGCGCTGGCCAGCTCAGCTTGAGATATCCCCGATGCATCGGCAGGTCCTGAACCGGGTTGCGGAGTTACCTAGCGATATTGCCAAACCCATTGAGCCACCGGTTCATCCAGTGGAGTTTCTTGGGCAGATATTTCTTAAGGCATGGTTTCATTTGCATGGCTTAGTCACCTTGTTCGGCCAGCTATTGATTGATTTCGTCTTCCTCTGTCGACACCCCGGTGATATGCCTTGGCGCGAGTTTTCCGCGAACGTATACAAGTCAGGGGCGCAGGCTTTGCCGGTGACGGCATTGGTTGGTTTTTTGATTGGTGTGACAATCAGTTACCTTTCTTCTCTTCAGTTGAAAGGGTTTGGTGCGGATGTTTTTATTGTCAATATTCTTGGCATCTCGATTATTCGTGAACTGGGGCCTGTTTTGGTTGCCGTCTTGGTTGCGGGGCGCTCCGGTTCTGCAATGACGGCACAGATTGGCGTAATGCGTGTCACGGAAGAGATTGATGCTTTATCAACGATGGGCATTTCAAGAACCTTGCGTGTGGTTTTTCCCAAAATAATGGGGTTAACCGTAGTAATGCCATTGCTTGTCTTGTGGACATCCGCCGTAGCCTTGTTTGGCGGCATGCTGTCAGCCATGTTGCAACTTGATTTGTCGCTCAATTACTTCTTTGAAAATCTGCCTAGAGCCGTCCCCGTAGCCAATTTGTTGATTGGCCTGAGTAAGGGGGTGGTATTCGGTTTCGTTATTGCCTTGATCGCTTGTTACTTTGGTTTACGGGTCAAACCAAATACAGAGAGTCTGTCGGCTAATACAACCACCGCAGTGGTTACGGCGATTACAACCGTTATTTTGGTTGATGCGGTTTTTGCCATAATGACCCGACATATTGGCTTGCCTCAGCTATGACCCAGCCGGCGGTAGTTGAGCTTAGTGGCATCAATACTGTTTTTGGCCAACAGTGCATTCATCGTGATCTGAATTTACGAATTGAAGCCGGGCAAGTGGTTGGCTTGCTGGGGGGGTCGGGGAGCGGCAAAACGACGCTGTTGCGCGAAATGCTCGGCTTGCTCAGGCCATCGGCTGGTGTTGTTCGTTTGTTCGGTTTTGATCTCAATGATGATGGCGGTATGCTTCAACGCAATGTCCGTCGACGCCTTGGTATGCTGTTCCAGCATGGCGCTTTGTTTTCGGCCTTGTCGGTTTTCGATAACATCGCTTTCCCCTTGCGCGAATTACGTTGCCTTGATGAAGACTGGATACGCCGTCTGGTTTATTTGAAATTGGCGATGGTCGAACTCGAGCCAGCGCATGGTGCGTTGATGCCGGCTGAGTTGTCGGGTGGCATGGTCAAGCGTGTTGCGCTTGCTCGCGCGCTCGCGTTGGAGCCTGAGTTGTTGTTGCTCGATGAACCCACCAGTGGACTTGATCCTGACCGTAGCCAGAATTTTATCGACCTGATTGGTAACCTTCAAAAGGCTTTGGGTCTGACCGTCGTGATGGTGACGCATGACCTTCATACTTTGGCTGGTCTAGCCAGCCATGTCGCTGTGCTGGCTGATCAAAGGATCATTGCCTTTGGCCCAAAAGATGAAGTGGTGACGGTTGATCATCCTTTTGTCAGCGGCTTTTTTGGCGCGGATCGCCGGAAACTGCTTTAATAACGTTAAATGGAAAATAAATCCCACGCTTTTTTTGCTGGTCTGTTTGCTCTACTCATGGGGGCGGCAGCGCTATTGGCAATCTACTGGCTGGGAGGTAGCAAAGAAGGTGCTCACGACTACATAATTGTTACCAAACAAAGTGTAGGTGGACTCAATCCTCAGTCGCAAGTCAGGTACCGAGGTATTCGGGTTGGTAAGGTAAGTGATATTCGTCTTGATCCAGAGGACTCAAGCAATATTCTGATTGCTATTTCCATTCGTGATGATGTACCTATTACTCGTGGCACTGCAGCTCGATTGAACTATCAGGGGCTGACTGGGTTGGCGCATGTTTTATTGTTTGAGACAGGTGCTGCCACTGAACGTGTCCAGCCAAATGACACTACCCCACCACGGATAGCGATGGTGCCTTCGCTGATGGATGAGTTAAGCGAATCAGGCTCGGCGACGTTGAAGAGCACGCGGGAGTTGATGCAGAGTGCTAACGCATTACTGGATGAAAAAAATCGAGCAAGTTTTTCTGCAACTTTGGCCAATCTTGAGTCGGCTTCAGCGAGCTTGAAGCCGACGCTGGAAAATCTCAATGGCACCTTGGTTCAGGTCAAAAAACTGCTTGATGATCAAAATATTAAAAAGATGTCCAGTGCGGCAGACGAGGTTGGGCCGTTGCTGGCTGATACCCGCGTTTTAATCGGGAAAATGCAGGCAGCAACAGATAAGTTTGATGTTGCAGTTGGTGATGCTTCGGCGGGAGGGGCGTCAGCATTGATGCCTCGCTTGAATGAGCTTGCCGTTGATTTCTCTATGACTTCACGTCAGTTAAGCCGGGTGCTTCGTATTCTTGAAGATTCGCCACAGGGCTTGGTTTTTGGCGCACCGGCCTTGCCGCCAGGACCGGGTGAGCCCGGCTTTTCTAAAAACGGAGAGAAATAAGATGCGCTGCCTGTGGGCTATTGGGCTGGCAATCCTGCTTTCAGGGTGTTTTACTTCTGGGAAGCGCGGAGGGAATGACACTTTGGCGGTGTACGACCTAGGCCCTCCTGTTTCGGCGCTCTCTTCTACCGAACCTATAGGGCCGGTGGCCTTGGAGGTAAGGGCGCCTTTATGGTTTGATTCCTTGGGTATTGAGTACCGATTGGCCTATGTTGATCCATCACGATTGCGTGAATACGGGCAAGCAAGGTGGGCAGGGCCACCTGCACAATTAATTCAGCAGCGCTTGATTCAACAATTGGGACTGACTACGGTTGGGCAAGGTAAGTCGATTTGTGTATTGCGGATTGAAATTACTGAGTTCAGCCAAGTGTTTGATAGCCGGGAGCGAAGCAAAGGCGTGCTTCAAGGCCGAGCCCAGTGGCTTGATCGATCTCGCCATGTAATCAGCGAATTAATCCTTGATATTCAAGTTGATGCACCAAGCGCTGACTCTCGCGGCGGTGTCAGTGCCTTGCAGTCGGCGGTAACAAAATTGGCTAGTGAACTTCAGGTTTGGCAAAAGTCGCTACGTGCAAACGGTAAAAATGTGCCTTGTGCCGGTTAATTAGAAACGATACGTTCAGCAATCCGTTTTTTTAGATCGCTCAGATTGTCGTCAAAATGCGTGTAGTGCATTAGTGATAGTCCGAATACGCAAGCGTAAAGTAGCAAGCTTCGACTCTTGGCTTCGGCATCGGATATTCCGGTTGCAACAAAAAGCCGGCGAGTGCACTCTAGGCGGTAAAGATCAACTGCTTCAACAATACTTGCTGCATGGGAGTCGTGGCGAGCCCAGTCTCGAACGGCGAGTTCAATCATCATGCCTTTACGGTTTCTACTCGCCCCGTAAACTTCAATGGCATAGTGCAACTGCTCGTACTCTTTACCCGGAGGCACGGCGGTCATTTTCTCAATATCGCGAATTCGACCCTCTTTCCATCGCTCAAGCAGGGCTTCGAGTAATGCTTGCTTATCTTTGAAGTGCCAATAAAAACTACCTTTTGTGACGCCGCAGTGTTTTGCTAGTAATTCGACGCGCAAGCCAGCTACGCCGTCGCGCGCAAGGACGTCGGTTGCTGCTTCAATCCAATCTTCGGGATCGAGTTGATGGCGAGGGGGCTTGACAGGTTTGTTTTCCATACGGTACCGTATGCTTTTCCATACTAAACAGTATGGCTATTGTGCGGATTGAGTGCCTGTCTGTCAAACAGCAGTCATTTTTTAACATGTGCATTGAGTATTAAGGAGAGACAATGAAAATTCTCGTTCCGGTAAAACGGGTGGTTGATTACAACGTCAAGGTTCGTGTTAAGGCTGACGGATCCGGGGTTGATCTCGCTAACGTCAAGATGAGTATGAATCCTTTTGATGAAATCGCAATTGAAGAAGCGGTGCGACTCAAAGAAGCTGGTATCGCAACCGAGGTCATCGCCATTAGTTGCGGTGTTACCGGTTGTCAGGAAACTTTGCGTACAGCGATGGCGATCGGCGCTGATCGTGGCATTTTGGTAGAAACCGATGTTGAGCTTCAGCCACTTGCTGTCGCCAAACTACTGAAGGCCGTTTGCGACAAGGAACTGCCGCAGTTGGTTATCTGTGGCAAGCAGGCTATTGATGATGATGCCAACCAGACGGGACAGATGCTCGCCGCGTTACAAAATTGGCCGCAAGCCACTTTTGCGTCAAAAGTGGTTATTGCGAATGGGAAAGCTAGTGTTACCCGTGAAATTGATGGTGGACTGGAAACCCTTGAAATCTCACTGCCGGCCGTGGTTAGCACTGATTTGCGCTTGAATGAGCCGCGCTATGCGACTTTGCCAAATATTATGAAAGCCAAGAAAAAGCCGCTCGATACCATTACGCCGGCTGATCTTGGTGTGGATGTGACCCCGCGTCTGACGACGCTGAAGGTTAGTGAGCCACCAAAGCGCTCCGCCGGTGTCAAAGTGGCTGATGTGGCTGAGCTGGTTAATAAACTTAAGAACGAAGCCAAGGTGATCTGATCATGACTATTCTCGTAATTGCCGAACACGATCAACAAAGTCTTAAAGCAGCAACGCTGAATACGGTTGCAGCTGCTGTTCAGATTGGTGGCGATGTTCATGTGCTGGTGGCTGGTGCCAATTGCAGCGGTGCTGCACAGCAAGCGTCTACTTTGCAAGGCGTGGCCAAGGTGATGCTTGCCGACGCTGGCCATTATGAAAGCCAGTCTGCAGAAAATTTGACTGCTTTGGTGATCGCTAATGCTGCTGGTTACAGTCATATCCTCGCTCCGGCAACGACTTTTGGTAAAAATGTGTTGCCTAGAGTTGCTGTGCTGCTTGATGTCGCCCAAATTTCTGAAATTACAGCTGTTGAATCCGCCGATACGTTTATTCGGCCAATTTACGCGGGTAATGCACTGGCTACCGTGAAGAGCGTCGATGCAGTCAAAGTGATTACGGTTCGTACCACTGCATTCGATGCAGTAGCATCAGGTAACAACGCGGTGATTGAAACGATTGTTGCTACGTCCGATACTGGACAAACCCGCTTGGTAAGCCGTGAGCTGACTAAGTCTGAACGTCCAGAGCTGGGAGCTGCAAAAATTATTGTTTCAGGTGGTCGTGGCTTGGGTAGTGGTGAAAACTATCACAAACTGCTTGAGCCTTTGGCTGACAAGCTAGGAGCTGCCTTAGGGGCAAGTCGTGCTGCAGTTGATGCGGGATTTGTGCCAAACGATTACCAGGTCGGCCAAACCGGTAAGATCGTTGCGCCGCAACTTTATCTGGCGGTTGGTATTTCTGGCGCCATTCAGCATTTGGCTGGAATGAAGGATTCCAAGGTAATCGTTGCCATTAATAAAGATCCAGACGCCCCAATCTTTCAGGTGGCTGACTATGGATTAGTGGGTGATTTGTTTGAACTTGTTCCGCAGTTGGAGTCTGCGCTCGGCTAAAAAGTTTTAGCGGCATAACCGGACGTTCGGTTGGGCGAAAAATGGTATTGGGCGACATGTGTCGTTTGACTACCATTTTTCGCCTTTTATCTTTCTAGGTGGCGTGATTTAACTTTGTAAATGCAGGGAGATTTAGGTTCTCCACATGGCTATTCAGTTAGGTGATGACACTTTTTGTCGTCTATTGCTCTGATTGGATGATAACCTTCGGCAATTCGCATTATCTGAACGATAAATTGTGATTACAATTGGGTATTTCCTGTAATTGTCGAGGGTTGTGCTGTTGATTCATCTCGTTTCTCCTGTCTTGTTACCGTTGATTTTGCTCACCTTCTCCGGGGGCGTGTCGGCAATTGGTTTGGGGGAATTGCGTGGTCAGCCCGCACTCGGTGATCGTTTGCGGCTTGAGATTGAATTGCTTGGCGCCGAAAAGCTAGTCCTTGATCCAGCTTGTTTTCGTTTGGTTCAACCTTCGGGTGCCGGTGATATCCCTTGGTTGAAGCAGGCAAATTTTTCTATTCGCAAGGCTACCAAGCCTGTTTTGCAAATTCGTTCGGAAGTACCCTTGCGTGAGCCGATTTTGCAGTTGGCTATCGAGGTGGGTTGTGGTCATGATGTCGCTCGCGATTACATGGTGCTGGCGTCGCCTGAAAAATTTGATCTTTCACCGCCAACCGTTCGGGTACCTGTCGCTCAAAATGCTGTTGCTGAGGTTGGTGATTTTGCCCAGCCGAAAACACCGAAATATCGCCCTGCGTTGCCTGAGTCTCAGGTAATTGCGCCAAAGTTGGCGCCGCAGCCAAAGGTAAAGCGGATGGTGTCGCCTCGTCAGTCGGATCGAATATTGTTGTCTGGCGGTATGGCGGTGGGTGAGCCTACGTTACGCTTGGAATCAGAACTTTCCTCCTTGGGTTTGCTGTCAGAAGCAAAGGAGGCTCAGCGGGATATTCTTCGTCTCGAATATCGTATGTTGGCAGCATTGCATGAGCAGGTGACCACGCAGATGGCTACCGCTGAAAAATTGCGCAATATGGAAGCAACCTTGAGTGAGTTGCAGCAACGAACTTCGGAATTTGCTCAGCGCGTTGAGCCGTCGCCCATTTCTCCCCCTGTCGCCCGTGTTGAATTGCCAGTCGCTCCTGCGCCAGATATAAAAGCACCAGTAATTCAGAACTCAGCACCAATTTCGCCAAAAGATGATTCATTTGCTTTATCTGAGTGGAGTATTTATGGCGTATTGCTTGGTGGGCTATTAGGTGTTGGCGCCTGGTTGGGATGGCGTCGATATCGTGAGCGTCAGGCGTGGTTGGCCGAAGATGAAGCATTTAGTGAAATGCCTGAGCTGGCCATTGATGCTAAGCGAAATGACGAGCGAGAAGAGCCTGGTGGGGTTGATTTAGCGGTTGAACCCAGCGAGATGGGTAGTCCGATGCAGGTCGATCTTGAGCTTGATGGTGGCGACGCTGATTTTGTTGAACGTCCGGCTGAGCCAAATGAGCGTTCGAGTCGAGCTCATGACTCTTTGATGTCGATTAGTGCAACCACCGTGGATGAGCATTTTGAGGCGAATCCAGTGATGGAGCTTGCCGATATCATGCTTTCATTTGGTCGGGTCAAGGGCGCGGCTCAGGCACTCCAAGAGTATATCGATAATAGTCCGCAGGAGGCCTTGCAGCCTTGGATACGTCTGCTTGAGGTGTATCGGATGGCAGAAATGCGTCATGAGTTTGAGTCGCTGGCAACCAATTTGAATCAGAATTTTAACGTTGCTATTCCATCGTGGGAACCCGAACAGGTGAAACTTGGTGAGCAAGGGGTTGATCTTGTGCTGGATGATACTGCGGCGGCTCCGGTTGCAGCCTTGCCACAGTCGATAGAAGACATGCCCAGAATTATTTCAACGGTGTGTAACTTGTGGGCTGAAGGGGATATCGTTTCCTATCTTCAGCAACTATTACGTGATAATCGTGGCGGCAAGCGGGCGGGCTTTACGCTGCCAGTTGTTGAGGAAATACTTTTCCTCGTTGAGCTCAAAGAGTGTGCTAACCGGTTAGATTTGTAGATCAATCTCTTTAGTTTGATACCTTGGCACGGTGATCGGTTGTTGGCAAATACTTGATTATTAGTGCGCTGTTTTGATAAAACACCCCAAAAGTTGTTATAATCTTGGACTTTTCAACCTTGCCCTACCTCATTCGCATGGTGGAGGGTTTATCCCAAAAGGAGTTTGCATGCGTCATTACGAAATCGTCTTTATCGTCCATCCGGACCAAAGCGAGCAAGTGCCCGGCATGGTCGAGCGCTACCGCGCCATCGTTACTGCAAAGAACGGTGTTATCCATCGCCTAGAAGACTGGGGTCGTCGCCAGTTGGCTTACCCGATCCAGAAAATCCACAAAGCACACTATGTTCTGATGAACATTGAGTGCGATGGTGAAACGCTGAACGAACTTGAGCATTCATTCAAGTTCAATGATGCTGTTTTGCGCCATCTGACTGTCAAGATGAAGGCTGCAATCGTTACCCCGTCGCCAATGATGAAGGATGAAAAATCCAAATCTTTGCTGGCTGGTGATGTTGCTCCAGCTGAGCAGGTTGAACCGGCTGCTGCTGCCTAAGTCTATTTGTACGGGAACGCGGACTGAACTGCATTACTCTTTCCGGTCGGTTGGTTGAGCGCAAAGCTTTGCGCTATACGCCGACAGGTGTTCAGGTTAGTGAAGGCCGGCTACTGCATGGTTCTTCACAAGTTGAAAGTGGTGTGGTGAGACTGGTTGAAGTAGAAATGGCGGTTTTGGCCTTGGGTGATTCTGCCCGATGGCTCGAAGCGGCTCCCCTTGGTGGGCTTGTCCAGGTGACAGGTTTTCTAGCAGCTAAAAGTCGAAACAGTAAGGCCCCCGTGCTGCATGTGAATACACTTGAATATTTAGAAGGAAACGAAAATGGCTCGATTCTTCAAGAAGAAGGATGACGACAAGAAAAAGAAGCGTGGTGGTGGCCTGTT
>CAYRBE010000016.1:0-20390 GCA_964422345.1 uncultured Dechloromonas sp. | reverse complement strand
GTCATACCCAGCCAAAGGGTACGCAAGCCGTTTTTAATCGTGAAACCAATGTGAGCCCACAGAGCCTTGTCGAAATCGACCAAACCTTTTTTGACATCGGGATTCTGCGCTGCCTGCATTTCCGGCAAGAGATACGGATGGCAGCGAATCGCACCCTGACCGAAGATGATCAGCGAACGGGTCAAAATATTGGCCCCTTCAACAGTAATACCGATCGGCACCTGCTGGTAAGCGCGCCCCATGAAGTTGGATGGTCCGAGGCAGATACCCTTGCCGCCAATTACATCCATGCCGTCATTAACGACCTGACGTGCCCGCTCGGTAACGTGGTATTTGGCAATAGCCGAAACCACTGAAGGCTTTTCGCCAAGATCGACCGCACCCGCAGTCATCTTACGCACTGCATCCATCATGTAGGTGTAGGCACCAATCCGGGTCAGTGCTTCTTCAACACCTTCAAACTTGCCCACCGCCATCTTGAACTGGCTACGCACACGGGCATAGCCACCGACAGCACGCGCCGTCATCTGTGCCATACCAGCATTTGAAGAAGGCAGGGAAATCGAGCGACCTGCTGCCAGACACTCCATCAGCATGCGCCAGCCCTGCCCCGCCATTTTCGGACCACCGATAATGAAATCAAGTGGCATGAAGACTTCCTTGCCACGCGTCGGCCCATTCATGAACATGGCGTTCAGCGGGAAGTGACGACGGCCGGTATCAACACCCGGATGATCGTAAGGAACCAAGGCACAGGTAATACCAATATGCTTCTTGTTGCCGAGCAAACCATCAGGATCATAAAGGTGGAAAGCCAAGCCAAACACGGTGCACACCGGGGCCAGCGTGATATAGCGCTTGTCCCAGTTCACTCGCATACCGAGGACTTCCTTACCCTGCCACATACCCTTGCAGACAACGCCGCTATCCGGAATCGAAGCTGCATCAGAGCCTGCCCACGGACTGGTCAAGGCAAAGGCTGGCACCTCAATCCCCTTAGCCAGACGTGGCAGGTAATGGTTTTTCTGTTCATCCGTACCGTAATGCAGCAATAACTCAGCTGGGCCGAGCGAGTTCGGCACCATGACTGAAACCGACAATGCAGATGAGCGTGTCGACAACTTGGTCACGACCTGCGAATGGGCGTAGGCGGAAAACTCAAGGCCACCGAATTTCTTGGGAATAATCATCCCGAGAAACCCCTTGTCCTTGATATAACGCCAGGCTTCGTTCGGCAGGTCGTATAGTTCGTGTGTCACCTTCCAGTCATCCACCAGACGGCAAGCCTCTTCTACCTCGTTGTCCATGAAGGACTGCTCTTCCTTGGTCAGCTTAGGCTGCGGGTAAGCGTGCAGTTTCTGCCAATCCGGTTTGCCACGGAACAACTCACCCTCCCACCAAACCGTACCCGCTTCCAGCGCATCGCGCTCGGTTTCCGACATCTGCGGCAAGACTTTGCGATATGTGGAAAAAATGGGTCGGGTGATCAATGCACGCCGAATTGGCCGTACAAGAATCAACCCGACCAAAGCCACTAGGGTGACTAACCCAAGCAGAGGGATGAAGCTGTTAAACATGCTGTGTCTCCTTTAGGATCTTTTTTGGTTTTGGTCGATTATTTGCTGTCGACCGCAGCATTTGAAAACTGGGGCAAAGGTGAGCGCAGGCCACCCAGCAGGAAAGACATTAGGCGAGGCAGTAGCAGATCAATCCGGTCCACCCGATCAACCTCCTCAATCTGCCAATCGGTAATCAAACGTAAGGCGTCCGTACCGGCAATTGCGTAGGACGTTGCGCCCAGCATGAAATGAAAACGCCAAACAATTTCTGCTTTAGGAACGTCAGGCAAAGCCTTGAACAACGCTTCCTTATAGCGATTCACTACCGCCGCATACTCATGGGCCAAAAATGTCCGGATAAACTCTGAAGGATCGGTCAGCGTCCGGCCAAGCAAACGAAGGAAAGTAATCCCCCCCCGCTCCTCATCATTGGCCATACGTAACAAAGTGCCAAAAAAGCCATCAACAATCTGGGATGCCTTCAAGGGCTTACCCGCCGCCTCAGACTCCATCGCATTGAGCACCCGCATCCGCTCCTCATTCAGCCAGTCAAGACGACGCCGGAAAACTTCCTGCATTAACGACTCTTTGGAACCAAAGTGATAATTAACAGCAGCCAGATTGACTGATGCTTCACTGGTAATCTGCCGCATGGACGTACCTTCATAGCCGTGCGCCATGAACAAGTGCTCAGCCGCATCAAGGATGCGTTCCCGGGTGTCTACAGTTTTCGCTTCAGCCATCTCATCGCCTATGATTCATACGTTCGTTTTAATCATAGGTAAAAGATGGTCGCTACGCAAGGAATTTTTACAATTTTTTTACCGGATAGCTCGCCTATCCAAAGATGCAAGCAATAAAAAACGGCTGGAACTAAAGCTCTGACAATCTTTTGCCACGCTGCAGGCATTGCTGCGTGGCAAAAGAAAACAGGATCAAATTAGTTTGATCCTGCAAAGTCAGCTAACTAATCAGTCCATTGCCTTGAGATTCTGAATAATCTCACCAGCCATCGGCTGTGCATCGCCATAAAGCATCCTGCAGTTATCGGTATAGAACAAGGCGTTCTCAACACCTGAGTAACCTGTACCTTTGCCGCGCTTAATCACAATCACGTTCTGCGCCAGATCAGCATTAAGAATCGGCATGCCGTAGATCGGACTGGACTTATCAGTCCGTGCACTCGGATTAACCACATCGTTCGCACCAATAATCAGTGCCACATCTGCCTGGCCGAACTCACCATTGATTTCATCCAGATCGAAAATCTTGTCGTAAGGCACCCCGGCCTCGGCCAACAAGACATTCATGTGCCCCGGCATCCGCCCGGCCACAGGATGAATGGCAAACTTCACCTCGACCCCAGCTTCTTCTAGGATGGACGTCATCTCCCATACCTTGTGCTGAGCGTGAGCCACCGCCATGCCATAGCCCGGCACGATGATGACCTTAGAGGCATAGCGCATCATTGCCGCCGCATCGAGCGCAGAAAGCTCCTTCATCGAACCACTAATCGCTTCGCCCGGCCCACTCGCGACCATCGGGGTAAACAAAATGTTGGAGATCGGCCGGTTCATTGCCTTGGCCATCAACTGAGTCAGCAGCGTACCAGCCGCCCCAACGACAATGCCAGCAATAATCAGTGCTGGATTGCCGAGCACGTAGCCTTCGAAACCAACAGCCAGACCGGTAAAGGCATTGAACAGAGAGATCACAACCGGCATGTCTGCACCGCCGATGGGCAGCGTAACAATCAAGCCAAGGACCAGCGCAACAGCGAAGAAAGCGAAGATCAGCTCCGGCTGAGCCGGTGCTGAAACGACCATGGCGCCACCAAGACCAATAGCAATCAGGGCGAAAACAACATTCACCGCATTCTGGGCCGGCAGGCGATGAGCTTTCTTAAGAACCCCCTGCAGCTTGGCCCAAGCAACGCAGGAACCGGTGAAAGACACCGCACCAATCAGCGCACCGATAACAGCGAGGACTGTAGCGGCGAGGCTGTGTGCATCACCCTTAGCGAATTCAATAGCGGCAATCGCCGCCGCTGCACCCCCACCCATACCGTTATAGATCGCGACCATTTGCGGCATATCGGTCATCTTGACCTTTTGGCCAGATATCCATGCAGCAGAACCACCAACAACTAAAGCCAGAGCGATCAGTCCGATATTCTGCAAACCGGGAATCAAAAAGGTGGCGGCAATAGCTATCAGCATGCCGTAACCGGCGACGACGATACCCTTGCGGGCACTAGCCGGTGAACTCATACCCTTCAAACCAAAAATGAATAATGCAGCACCTAGAAACCAGGCGCCTTGAACGTAAAAAGGCATCGTCATGTTCAACCCTCCTTTTTCTTGAACATGGCAAGCATGCGTTCAGTCACGACGTAACCACCGGCAGCGTTCGCCGCGCCAAGGGCGACTGCAAAAAAGCCGATGACTTGCTGGACCACCGTATCAGCAGTACCAAGCATAAGCATGGCACCGACAACGACTACGCCGTGGATGAAATTGGAACCGGACATCAGCGGTGTGTGCAGAATGACCGGGACCTTGGCGATGATCTCGTAGCCTGTAAAAGCTGCAAGCATAAAAATATAAAGCGCGAGCAAGCCGTCCATTACGCTTCTCCCATCACTTGTTTGACCACACTGTGGACAGTGATACCGTCCTTGCAAAGCAGCGTACCTGCGACAACTTCATCTTCCCAGTCGAAGGTAAGCTCGCCGTCCTTGATCCAAGGCGAAATAAAATTGTAGATATTTCTGGCATACAGCTCAGAGGCGTGCGTCGGCATGCGAGAGGGAAGGTTCAATGGGCCATGAATATTCACGTCATTGGCAACAACGTGCTCTCCGGCTTGAGTAAGTGCGCAGTTGCCACCCGATTCAGCAGCCATGTCGACAACAATGGCGCCGTATTTCATGCGACCAATCATCTCGTTGGTAATGATAATGGGGGCTTTTTTACCGGGTATAGCAGCAGTAGTGATGACGACATCAGCGACAGCAACTGCCTTGGCGAGTTTTTCAGTTTGTTGGGATTTCTCATCGGCGGTGAGATCACGGGCATAACCGCCCGCACCGTCGGCACAGACACCGGTATCGACAAATTTTGCACCGAGCGACTCAATTTGTTCGCGGGCTGCAGCACGGACGTCATAAGCTTCAACGATGGCACCTAACCTCTTGCAGGTTGCAATCGCCTGCAGACCAGCCACCCCTGCGCCAATCACCAATACTCGCGCAGGACGAATTGTCCCGGCAGCGGTGGTCAACATGGGAAAAAACTTGGTACAACGGGCGGCGGCAATCAAGCCGCACTGATAACCGGCACAGGCACCTTGGGACGACAGCGCATCCATGCTCTGCGCCCGTGAAATACGCGGCAGAAGCTCCAATGAAAAAGCAGTTATTTTTTTGGCATTTAGCGCCGCCAAGCGTGCTTTGTCTTCGAAGGGTTTAAGAAGGCCAATCAACACTGAGCCTTCCTGCATTGCTGCAATCTCTTCGAGACTAGGCGGTGATACTCGAAAAAGCAGCTGCGCTGCACTGTAGGACTCAGCTAATCTTTCGACAAAGCGGGCGCCAGAAAACTCGGCGTCCATAAAATGACTTTCGAGACCGAGATTGGTTTCCAGTACGATATTTGCACCCAATGCCAGAAACTTCTTACTCATTTCCGGCACGATGGCAGTGCGATGTTCTCCTGACACGATTTCTCGTGCCACACCTATGGTTATTGGCATATTTTTATTTAGTCTTATTTATGTTCCGGCAAGGAACGATTTTAGAAACTGTGATGACACCCTAACGAATACAACTACTTAGCCCAAGAACGTTAAGCAAGTGATCATGGCAAAGTCAGGCGTGCACACCTATACACATAAAACAAAAAAGCGCCCCGAGGGGCGCTTTTTTATTGTTCTTGGCGGAGCAGGCGGGATTCGAACCCGCGGTAGGGGATTACCCTACACACGCTTTCCAGGCGTGCGACTTAAACCACTCATCCACCGCTCCAAGAGGCGCGCATTGTAGCAGAAGGATGGGATCGGTCAAACAAACTTTCGTAGCACCGCCAAGCCTATCCAAATTACAAAAAGGCAAAAAAAACAGGTCACACCTATTAATTTGGCGCTCGAATTATTTGGCAAACATTTCGCTACTAATTGCCTTGGTGCTCTAGTTATCAATTCAAACAATTGATAAATCGGATTTCTATTTCGTGACGGCCCGGCCAACAAGAACAAAAAGGCTTGTGCAATGAGACTAAGACCGAGCATTTCGACGATTGAACGAAGCGCAGCAATGAAAAACAAAGTCATCCGTGGGACTAATCGTTCTCTATGGAATATTTTGCATCCAAGTAGCGCATTTGGCGGTTATAGAACCAGATGATGCCAAGGTAGATAAGCATTATGCCCTGTGCCACCATGTAGAAACCCAGAGGAAACCCGAAGAAAATAATCTGATTTGCCTCACGGGCAAACCAGTTCATGACGAAGGTAACAACGAACCACACGCCCAGCAGAGCGATGGTCAATTGTTGGGTTTTTTGCCAATAGGTATTCAACTCACCATTTTGTTGATTACCCCGAATAACATTCAAAAATGTTGATGCCGAGGCCGTGGGTTGCGTTACCAGACTAATCAGAATAATGCTAACGAAGCCACCAATAATGCCGAACACCCCAGCTGATGTGGATTGAATTTGAAACCAGGGCTCCATTTTCAGATTCTCAATACCCAGCCATGGAATAGCGTCAAACTCGGTGCGCAAAATATAATAAACGCTGACCAAAACGCCGAATATCATGCCAACCAGCGCCCCGGTCCGGGTTGCTCTTTGCCAAAAGATGCCCAGAACCAATGCAGGAAAGAAAGCCGAACCTGCGATAGAAAACGCCCATGCCACCATCGAGAGGATAGTCCCTGGCTTCTGGGCAGCCACCATGGCAGCGAAAACTGCGACCACAAGTAGTAGTGACTTAGAAATAACCAGCCTGAATTGTGTCGAGGCACCCGGGCGAAAAATCCGGTAGTAAACGTCATGTGACAAGGTGCTGGTAATGGTCAGCAGCAAACCATCGGCCGTAGATAAGGCTGCAGCTAATGCACCAGCGGCAACCAAGCCTGAAACCACATAGGGCATGCCAGCAATTTCCGGCGCAGCCAGAACGATCACGTCCGGGTTCATCGACAATTCAGCCAATTGAAGAATGCCATCCCGATTAATGTCCTCAATACTGATCAACCCAACCTTGGTCCACGCCGCGACCCAACCGGGTAATTTGGCGATAGGGATTTCAGCCAGATGGGTTAGAACTTCATACTTGGCGAATACGGCATAAGCCGGTGCAGTAAGGTAAAGCAACAATATGAAAAAAAGTGACCAAAAAACAGAATCCCGCGCCTGACTGACGGATGGCGTGGTGTAGTAACGAATCAACAGATGAGGAAGAGCTGCTGTACCAACAGTCAAACAGAAAATAAGTGCGAGAAAGTTAATTCGTTGTGACTGTTGCGCATCACCATCACCCGGAAAAGCTTCGGCATGATGAGTTTGAGGTTTACCCCGTTCGACCGCGACAAACATTGCGCTCTCCCAACGTAGCCGGGCCTGCTCAGGATCGTGTGGTAAATCACGCAACTTACGCTCAAGCACGACGATATCGCGCATCTGGGCATCGCTTGCTTTGAGTTGATTCACATCCGCAGCAATTTGCTCACGTTCAAGACTCAGCGACTGAGGCAACTGCATAATTTTCTGGGCATACGAATCTGCCCGTTCACGAAATAGTTGCCGTACCTCAATTTCAGCAGGATTCTCATACAGCTTGCTCTCAAGCTGAGTAACCTCCTGCAAAACTTTGCCATATACGAGCTGGGGAATCGGATTCCCCGTTACGTTGTAAGACAAGATAGCGACGGGGGTGACGTAGGCAACGATCAGAATGACGTACTGGGCAACCTGTGTCCAAGTCACCGCGCGCATGCCGCCCAAAAATGAACAGACGAGGATGCCGGCCAGACCGACAAATACGCCGATTTCAAATTGCAGGCTGACAAACCGGCTGGTAATGACGCCGATGCCGTAAATCTGGGCAACTACATAAATAAAGGAGGCGAGAATAGTCGCCCCCACAGCAACCAAACGTATCGTCGTGCCGCCATAACGGGCGCCAAGAAAATCGGGGATCGTATATTGACCGAAACGACGCAAATAAGGGGCGAGCAATAAGGCGACAAGAACAAACCCACCTGTCCAGCCGATTACATAAGCAAAGCCTTGAAACCCCGAAAGATAAAGGGTTCCTGCCAAGCCCATGAAGGATGCGGCACTCATCCAGTCGGCGCCAGTCGCCATCCCGTTAAAAAATGCAGGGACTCGACGACCCGCAACGTAATACTCGGAAACATCTGCTGTTCGGCTGGCAATACCAATCGCCGCATACATCGAAATGGTAAAAAACAGGAAGGAATAGCCTATCCATCGCGGCGGCATGCCATGCTGTTCAAGTAAAGCCAGCGACAAAACAAAAAGAATGAAACAACCTGTGTAATACAGGTAATAACGTTGTAGCCGAGTAAGCTGAAGACTCATCCGTGTACGACCTTGATCACAACGAATGCCTCCCAAGCTAGAACATCACCAGAAAAAAACATCTCAGCGAGCGCCAAAGAGCTGACGACTGGCATTTGAGTCTTCAATCAAGGCAAGCGCGGTATCGAGGTTTTTATCCTTGGCTCGAACCAGCACCATCTGGAATAAACGAGCCAGCAGCAAGTTGTTTTCCATACCGCTGCGTCGTCCACTACCAGCATCCAAACCGAAAGACTCGATCCAGTAATCCAGCGGCACGATCTTGTTATGTATTTCCGTAAACAAAGCCGGCAACAGCAAGGCAAGATCTATCCATGCTGGCTGAAAGCTCAGGCCAAGCCGCTCTTTATAAGCCCGCTGGAGAAAGCGACTGACGAATGCTCCATGATAGGTAACGATGGGGCACTTGGCCGAAAATTGCAAAAAAACCATGAGCTGACGCTCATTCAAACCTGCAATATGATCGCCCGGCGAGTCTGACGCTCCCTCATCTGGCTTAAGGGATTCGACAAAAAACGCATCATTCGGCGAAACCAGCTCTCTATAAACACTACTCGCGGCAATCCCAATGAGGGTGTCGGATTCAGGTTTGACACCACTGGTTGCAATATCAAGAATGATGTAGCGGCTATGAAAATGTGTATCACCCAGTGATGGCGAGGCGGTTTCCCGCCAAGCAGTCAATGCAAGGCGGACATCCTCGGAGAGAACAGACGCATCATTCTTGAATAAAAACCGTTTTAATCCAAGCATGATTATTGCACCTGATAATCAAGCTTAAGGCGGGTTTGCAACTTACGCGCCTGACGGAAAGACTCTTTCAAAATGCGACGATCAAGTTCATTCAAATCATTTGGGTTGATCAGGTTATCCCCCTCTGCCCCGGCCTCCACATCCAGATACTGATGGCGCAGACGCAGGATTTGAATGAAATGCAGCCCCTCAAGGACAGCATTAACTTCCTCAGGTCGGATCGACATACGCTGTGATGCAATTCGTAGTCTTTGCACCGTATTGGCGTTATGCACCCCATTTGCCAAGGCATAAATCCGGGCCACATCAACAAAAATCCGTGAGCCGTACTTTTTAAGATCAATTTTTCCCGGATGCCCAGGCTCAAGATCAGTCAGGAAGTCGCGAATTTTTCCGAGTGGCGGCTCGACATCAAGTGCATTCTTGGCCATTGCCTTAAGGAACATCGGATTGTTTTCAGTCTGTATCAACAAATGCCGACGCATCGCTTCAGCTAACTCGAGCTTACCCAGCAGCGGCCGGAAGTCGAAGAAGATTGTTGCATTCAACAGGGCATCCGGCTGAGGAACGCGAATCCACTGGCTAAACTGTTCTTTCCATTGATCCAGCGTCAGGCACCACTGGGGATTGCTCGCCATGATGTTGCCTTTGCAGAGCGGGAACCCACAGCGATCCAGATCACGGTTAACGTCCCGTGCAAAAGCCAAAAATCGCTCTTTTAGGCTGTCCACCGTAGCATCGTCTGAACAGCTAAAAACAATCCCGTTATCTTGATCGGTAACAAAAGTTTGCTCGTCGCGGCCCTCAGAACCGAAGGCTAGCCAGCACCATTCGACCCCATCGAAATCATGGTTCTCCAAATTCAATTGAATCACCCGCCGGGTCAAAGCATCGTTCAATGCCGAGATAAACTGAGTCAATTGCTCGGCACCAATCCCCTGCGCCAACATATTGAAAGCCAACTGGCGAACATCAACCGTTGCCTGCTGCAAAGTTTCAACATCCCCGGCCGAATCTATGGTCTGGCGCACCTGACGCAAACCAACGCGTTGCAGCGCGAACAGGTCACGCTCAGAAACCACGCCAGTCAAGCGGCCTTGAATATCTGTCACCAAGACATGCCGTATACCATTGGATGCCATTGCCAGCATGGCATCGTAGGCGGTAGCGTGCTCTTCAAGTGTGTGCGGAGAAGCTGACATTGCCTGACTGATCGGCGCATCAAGAGAAAGGTTTGCCAGAACAACGCGATCAAGTAGATCGCTGCGGGTAAATACACCCACCGGCTTTTTATCTTCACCAACGATCACCAGAGAACCAATCCCGGCACGCGACATAGCCTCCAATGCGCTACGTAGATCCATTTCAGGAGAGACAGAAACTGGCGTGCGAGATCCTATGCTGGCCAGAGGTGAATTCAGCGTTTGCTGCTCGCTGGCGCGTTGAGCAAACTGAATTTGCAATTGCTGACGTGACTGGTTGAGCAGGCTGGCAATGTAGCGGGTACAAAACAGGTTGAACTCTGAACTCTTTTCGAGGAGCGCAAGAAAGTCCTCCGCCGGCAACTGATAACAAAATACATCACTGACAGCCGAGTAAACATTGGTCGATGGTCGGCCAGCCGTCACCGCACCAATCGGAAAGCACTCACCGGGACCATGACTCAGTACTGAATACTCAGTAACGGTGACCTCACCCGCTTGCCTAGCCTGCACATTGCCTGACTCAATCAGGTAAAAATTGCGAACCTCACCCGAATTAGGGCCGAGGATTTCACTACCCGCTGCGTAAAAGGCTATTTGGGCCCGCTCAGCAAAAAAATTAAGCGCCTCTGGCTTCATCGTATTAAAAGGCGCATGTTTCTTGAGAAACGCTAGCGTATTTGTCACCACACGATGGCAACCTGACTGACGAAGCGTTAGCTCCAACTCACCGATGGCATCATTTGCATCATTCTGATCGGTCATCTGCTTTACTCCTGATTCAATAGTATTCACAACAGGCTTTCTCTACAGAGCGTAGTTTAATTTAAGCCGAAGCTGCAGGCGTTTAGCCTGCTTTAAAGACTCACGCAAAATCACACGGTCCACTTCATTTAGTTCACTTACTTTCAGCTTATAACCGGCTTCTGTACCGGCAGCTTGATCAGCCAGTTGTTGCGCCAGCCGCAGGCGCAAAATATGCGAAAAAGCGGCGTCCACCGCAGCACACTCCGCTTCCAACAAGCCGACGGTAGCAAAGGACGCGTGTAAACGTTCGGCCGAATTAACGGAAGCCCCACCGGTTGCCAAAGCAAAAATTCGTGCTGCATCAACAAAAATCCGTGATCCGTACTTTTTCAAGTCAAGAAAACCGCTGTCATCGACTTGAATTTCACTGCGATAAGTTAACGGAACATCAGCCTGCAAGGCATTGGCAGCCATCAAATGAAGAAAAGACGTAGTTTCCCGGGTCATGCTAAGGAGCAAGGTGCGCAAAGCCTCAGCCAATTTCTGCTGACCATATAGCGGGCGTAAATCAAAGAAAATACTCGCATTAAGCAGCGCTGCAGGCTCCGGACGCCGCACCCAATCAATAAATTGGGAACGCCACTCATCGAGCGACAAGCACCAATCCGAGTTGCCCGCCATGATTCCACCAGAACACAATTTGAAGCCACAGTCGGCCAGGCGCTGATTCACCTCTTGGGCAAAAGGCAAAAATACTGCACGCATGGCTTCTGCCTCACGGCCGTCAACTGCACTAAAAATCAGCCCATTATCCTGATCAGTGACAAAGGTTTGCTCATGCCGACCTTCTGACCCCAGTGCCAACCAGCACCAGTCAACGGGCGGCAGATGGTGGTTACTGGCCACCAACTCAATTAGCCGGGTGGTCAGTCGATCATTGAACGCCGAGATCAGCCGGGTCATGGTGAAGCCGCTCAGCCCCCTCCCCGCCATATCCTGTAAAAAACCAGTCATCCGGCAGGCGAGCTCAGGCGCGGCATCAAGTTTGTTCAACCCGGCCAAGGCTGATAACAACTCACCCTGCTCTCGGCAGGGCATCACCTGTTCGATCGGATCAAGCATTTAGTACTTTACCCGGGCGTAATAAGTTTTTGCCGATTCTTCCAGCGCCTGACGAACCGTGAAAATCCCTTTTTCTTCTAGCAAAGGCACCAGCTTGAGGAAGACTTCTGCCGTAGCAATAGCATCCTCCAAGGCATTGTGGCGACTCTCGATGTTTATCCCCAAACGTTCAAGGATGACATCCAACCGGTGCGACTCCTGATTTGGTTGGGCTACTGCAGACAATAACAAGGTATCCAGCACTGGCTGACTGAACCGGATGCCGGTACGTTCCTCCTTGAGTTGCAAGAAACGCATATCAAAGGCCGCGTTATGAGCAATCAGCACAGTATCTTCACAAAACTCAAAGAACGATGGCAAAACCACATCAATATTTGGCTTGCCGCGAACCATGTCTTCACTGATCCCATGAATCGGGATTGACTCAGGTTTTAACGGGCATTCCGGATCAATAATCTGGTCAAACACCTCTTGCCTGAGCAAGCGGTTATTAACGATGCGTGCCGCACCAATCTGAATGATTTCATCCCCGTTTGACGGCTCCAGACCGGTCGTTTCGGTATCAAAGACGGTGTAGGTTAGCTCACTTAATTTGCGATCCAGATCAATCGATTTATCTTCAAAATCGAATAAATCAAAGTCGTAATATTCGGGACGACCGGTACCACGCTTGCGAACCTCTTGCTCCGGTTCCACCTCAGGCTTGGCAATGGGCAACACAAAACGGAAAAATGCGCGGTGGGCTGCCTGTTCGCGCTGATACCAAATCTCCCCACCATGCCGGTCGATCACATCACGCAAGGTCAGCGGAGAGGTCTCGCTGCCAATCTGTAAAGTTTCACGTTCCCAGGTATAAAAGGTTTCAGATGACATCGCCGGCCCGGCCCAGATCAGATCCAAGTAAGCCAAGTTATTTTCCGAGGTCAAACGGAAGCGCAACTCTCTTGGCTCGTAATGATCCTGAAGTCTTGCCGCCAAGGAAACCAAGGCAAAAACCAGTGAAAAACTTTCTGCCTTAACCCATACCGCGGCATCAAGTTCTTCGGTCTTGATCGAGATCTGCAGCTTTTCTTCGATCCGGCGCTGAGCTGCGGCAATGAGGTCAATCGCCAACACATCTTCAAGCGGCCAGCGGGTTTTCATCGAATCTGAAAATTCGAGCATGGTTTGATCGAGCTGCAAACTGAGCTTGTTTGCTTCATCCCCCACCACATTGAGGAAACGCTCCCGCAACTCCGGTTCCATATCGGGGTAATCAATCAAATTCCCCACCGCCGCACGAATACTTCCCAAGGCAGAACGACTCCCCTCGGTCAAGGAGTGCACCACCTGATCGCGCCGCGATGCCTGCTCCATGCTACGGGTAATATTCTCTACGGTAAGCACGTAACCCGACACCCCCCCCTCGCCCTCGCCTGCCTTTGCCGCAAGCACTGGCACCATCTGGACTCGCAACAACTGCCCGCCACGCGTGGTCGTAATAAAATTAGAAATCGGTGCCTTGCCAGCGTTCAAACACTGATCAATCACCTCCTGAGCATGCTCCACCTGAGCTTTTTCAAGAATCGAAAAAATAGACCGCCCCAAACCAATCAGGGCGCCGCCGGAACTGGATGTCGGACCTTGAGCCAAAGCCTTGAACTGCAATCTGGCCCGATTGTTATAAAGCAGGATACGACCATCCAGATTGCAGACCACAACCGCCTGCGCCAACTCGGACATCAGTGCAGCAAGACGGTTTTTTTCTTCTTCAACCGAGGATTTCGCCCGCGCAATCTGGGCATCAACGTCGTCCATCAGTATGTCACGTTGCTGCGCCAGATCATTTGCCGCACTCGCCAACTGCTGAACCTCTGGCGGCCCGTCAAGGTCCACTCGGAAGTTTCGGTTAGCACCCAACATCAAACGCAGCGTCTCGGCCATACGCAATAGACCCTCAACATACTGCTTGAACAACCTATGCAGCACCATGACGCCAATCGCAAAGCCAAACAGCGTCATTATTGTCCCAACGGGCAAGCGCGAAAGCAGCAGCTGCGTGAGCATCTCACGCTCTGCTGCCTGCATATCCAGCCAAACCAACAAGGATGTGACAACAAATGGCCCGGTCATCAACAAACCGAGTACAACGACCGCAAGAATAAAACGATGTTTTGCCTTCATGGCAACAACCCCACGAAACGGTTTAACGGTTTTGGGCTTTTTTGGCGGTGCACCGTAGCAACGCCTACCCCGAGGTCAAACGACAAGCGCTGACGTCAGGCGACGCCCAACATCTCCTTGACCCTGGCCAGCAAGTCCTTGGTAGAAAAAGGCTTGGTCACATAAGCGTCAGCGCCAATCGCCATACCTTTGGCGACCTCGGTATCTCGCCCTTTTGCGGTCAACATAACAATCAGCAAGCCGCCATGATTGGGGTTGGAGCGCACACTTTCACAGACCTCGAAACCTGATTTTCTCGGCATCATCACATCAAGCAACATGAGATCAGGGTTGAAGCTTTCCACCTTGGCCAGCGCCTCCTCCCCATCACAGGCCACAGCAACCTCGAAGCCTTCCTTTTTCATCAGGAACTCGAGTGAAATCACGATATTTGGTTCGTCGTCGACAATCAGAATCTTTTTAGCCATTAAGTTTCTCTCCCTTTATTGTTCTTCCGATACCAGTAATGGCACCGTGAATATGAAGTCAGCCCCTGCCCCAGGCTCGCTCTCTACCCAAAGCCTACCACCAAAAAACTCAACAATCTGTCTACTAATCGGCAAACCCAAACCAGTGCCCTTGGGTTTGTCTGTCAATGTGTTTCCACCCTGACGGAATTTCTCGAAAATGACATTGCACTCATCTTCCGTCAAGCCGGGACCGTTGTCGATCACATCAATTCGCACATGTTTTTCAGTCACCGATAATTTGACGAAAACTTTACCTTCACCCCCCGGCACAAACTTGACTGCATTCGAGAGCAGATTAATCATCACCTGCGTCAAACGGTCACTATCGGCCAAGACGATCACTTCCATTTCAGGCAGCTCACATTCAAGCGCCACCCCTTTATCACGAAATAATTGGCCAAGTGAGTCGATGGCTTCGCGAACCGTGTTGCAAATATTGACCTGACTCGTCGTCCACTCGGCATGCCCCGACTCCATTTTTGCCATGTCGAGAATCTGATTGATCAAGCGGGTCAATCGATCTGCTTCACTCACAATAATGCCGAGAAAACGTTTGCGGTCAGTGAGTTCAAGTTTGGGATCTTCGTGCAGCATTTCCGACAAAGCACGTATCGAAGTCAGCGGGGTCCGCAGTTCATGGGTCACGGTCGAAATAAAATCGTCCTTCATCCGGTCCAACTCACGCAAACGCTCGTTGGCAGCGCGTAGTTCACCAGTCGCCACCTCCAGTTCACGCTGCTTGATCTCCAGATCACGACTATAGGCCCGCACCTGTGTGGCTTCATCGAGAATGTCGAGCACCTCGTCGAGACCGATTTCATCCTCCTGCACGACTGAGGCAACCATTACCCGAGCACTGGCCGATCCGATAGCCCCGGCCAACTCAGCCTCAGCAAAATGAACAAACTCGGCATCGGCAGGCAGCTTGCGCCAATCAGCCATACCCCGAGCTAGCGCATGGGCATTCAATTGCTGATGGGTCCTGAGGGTACCGAGAAAACGCTCGAGCAAACCGACCAGTGCCTCAAGCGAAGCATTTCCGCGCCACAAACGTATATCTTCATTTCGCCCAGCATGTCGAAAAATATCAACAAAGTGCTCTGCCTGCCTAGCCTCAACCGCATTCGGCTTTGAACTCAAGGAAACAGCAACATAGGCACCCACATTTGCAAGAAAACTCCACCACAAACAATGTGAAATCTCGTCCAAGCCAGTCAATCCAAACAAATTTTGCGCCTTCAGAAGGCTTATGCCGAACAGACCGTGCTCAACAAAACCACTGTCAATCCAGCCTGACTTGGCAAATGACGGCAACAACAAGGTGTACAGCCATATAGCAAAGCCGGCGACCAAGCCTGCAATAGCGCCAGATCGTGTGCCCAGTTTCCAGTACATACCGCCAAACATGGCCGGTGCAAACTGCGCAACTGCTGCAAATGAAATCAGGCCAATGCCAACCAAAGCGTAGGCTTCACCGGCCGCCCGGAAATAGACATAGCCCAGCAGCAAAATCAGACAAATCGCCACCCGGCGAATTCCAATCAACAGCCCGGAAAGATCAGGACGTTTTTCCGCATTCAACCAGCGGGAGCGAAGCAACAAAGGCATCACCAAATCATTACAGACCATGGTCGATAAGGCGATGGTTTCGACAATCACCATCCCGGTGGCAGCCGACAAACCACCAATAAACGCCAGCAACGCAAGCGACTCAGCCCCGTGAGACAAAGGCAGGGTCAACACAAAGGTATCTGCATTGAATGGCTGGCCTTGGAAATGCAGCAAGCCCCCCAGCGCGACAGGCAAAACAAAAATATTGATCAGCAACAGGTAGAGCGGAAACAACCAGACCGCACGTTTCAAATGCGACTCATCGACATTTTCGACCACGATAATCTGGAACTGCCGAGGCAGAAAAATGATCGCCAACCCGGATAACAGAATCATCGCAGTCCAAGTTCCGGCTCGACTTGAATCAAGCTGTAGCAGACGCGCGGTCTCCGGATTAGCTGCCGCCTGCCGAAACAGATCAGAGAAGCCACCGTACATGCCATAGGTCACAAACAGGCCAATCGCGATAAAGGCGATCAGCTTAACCACCGACTCAAAGGCGACTGCAGCCACCATGCCCTCATGGCGCTCGGTGGCATCGAGATGGCGAGTGCCGAACAAAATAGTAAACAACGCCAACACAGCGGCAATCAGCAAGGTGGAGTCAAGCCACCACGGCAGCACATTCAAGCCAGATTGTTGGAATAACACATCCAGACTGGCTGAGACAGCTTTCAATTGCAATGCGATGTAGGGCACAACCCCGATCACCGCGATGACTGTCACCAAACCGGCCAACAACTGACTCTTGCCATAGCGTGAAGCAATAAAATCGGCAATCGAAGTAATTCGATGCACCTTGCTGATCCGGATCATTTTAATAATGACCCCGACACACATCAGCATCAGCGTTGGGCCAATATAGATAGTCAGGAACGACAAGCCGCCAGAGGTCGCTCGTCCAACGCTGCCGTAAAATGTCCAAGAGGTGCAATAAACAGCCAGCGACAAGGCATACACATTGGCTGAAATAATCGACTTGCCTGCATCCGCGCGCGCGTCACCAAAGCGCGCTACTGCAAATAGCAGTGCAACGTAAATTGTCGATAACGCAGCAACCAGCCAGCCTGAAATCAACTATTTCCCCCGCCGTTCTGCAATCCAGCCTGCCAGTCCAATCAGACCAGCCCATATACCAAACAGATAAATAAAACCAGCCGGGATATCAGCCACACTCCCCGTTGGCAAACCCAACATGGGATAGGTCAACAACGGCAGGCCAAGCAAGCTGATTGCTGCCAACCTTTGCCGCCCCGGGCTCGATGTCTTCATTTGTACGCCCAAAAAAAAGACAAAGGCCGACACGCAAGCGTGCCAGCCTTTGTTGGCATGCAGTCAATACTGACTACACGGGGGGCCACCAATTGGGCGACCATTGTCTCCTCCTTGCCTATATACATGGGAGGCAGCGTGGCAAGCTCGCCGCCCCCTTGGCAAAACCGGAATTAGCCCTTGAGCTGTTCCAGAATAGCCGGATTTTCCAGCGTAGAGGTGTCTTGCGTCAGCTCTTCGCCCTTGGCCAGACCGCGCAACAGACGACGCATGATCTTGCCTGAACGGGTCTTCGGCAGGTTGTCACCGAAACGGATGTCCTTCGGCTTGGCGATCGGACCGATCTCTTTACCAACCCAGTCAGACAGTTCCTTGATGATGCGCTTGGCGTCGTCACCCGTCGGGCGAGCACCCTTGAGCACAACGAAGGCCACAATAGCTTCACCAGTCAGGTCATCCGGACGGCCAACCACAGCAGCCTCGGCAACCATCGGGTTGGAAACCAGTGCGGATTCGATTTCCATCGTACCCATACGGTGGCCGGACACGTTCAACACATCATCGATACGGCCGGTGATGGTGAAGTAGCCAGTGTCTTTGTCGCGAATTGCGCCGTCGCCAGCCAGGTAATATTTACCCTGGAAGTCAGCCGGATAGTAGGACTTAACGAAACGCTCGTCGTCGTTCCAGATGGTACGAATCATTGACGGCCATGGCTTCTTGCAAACCAGAATACCACCTTGACCCCATGGCAAATCAGCACCGGTCTCATCGACCACGGCGAACTGGATACCCGGGAACGGCAGGGTGCAGGAACCTGGAACCAGCGGGGTTGCGCCCGGCAGCGGGGTAATCATGTGACCACCGGTTTCGGTCTGCCAGAAGGTATCGACGATCGGGCAACGGCCGCCACCGACATTCTCGTAGTACCAAGTCCAAGCAGCTGGGTTAATTGGCTCGCCAACGGAACCTAGAATACGCAGGGAACTCAGGTCGTAGGCTTTCGGATGGATTTCCGGTTTGCTGTCGCAAGCCTTGATCAGCGAACGGATTGCGGTCGGTGCGGTGTAGAAGATCGATACTTTGTGATCCTGAATCATTTTCCAGAAACGGCCGGCATCCGGATAGGTCGGAACGCCTTCAAAAACGATTTCAGTTGCGCCACAGGCGAGCGGGCCATAAGTAACGTAGGTGTGGCCGGTGACCCAGCCAATGTCAGCGGTACACCAGAAGACATCGGACGGCTTGATGTCGAAGGTCCACTTCATGGTCATGATGGCGTGCAGCAGGTAGCCGCCGGTAGAGTGCTGAACACCCTTTGGCTTGCCGGTAGAACCCGACGTGTAAAGCAGGAAAAGAGGATGCTCAGCTTCAACCCATTCCGGCTCGCAAACATCAGACTGGTTGGCAACTGCATCGTGCAACCAAGTATCGCGACCAGCAACCATATTGACTTCAGCACCAGTGCGCTTGAAGACGATAACGTTCTTGACCGACTCACAGCCACCCATGGAAAAAGCTTCGTCAGCAATCGGCTTGAGCGGAATAGCCTTGCCGCCACGGAACTGACCATCAGAGGTAATCAGTGCAACAGCGCCGGCGTCGTTGATACGATCGCGCAGGGACTGAGCGGAGAAGCCGCCGAAAACGATGGAGTGAATAGCGCCGATACGGGCACACGCCTGCATCGCACAAACACCTTCAACAGTCATCGGCATGTAAATAACAACGCGATCACCCTTCTTGACACCCATGCCGCGCAGGGCATTGGCCAACTTTGCAACCTTGGAGAGCAACTCTTTATAGGTAACCTTGGTGACTTCGCCGTTATCGGCTTCAAAAACCAGGGCAACCTTGTCACCGATACCGGCTTCGACATGGCGGTCAAGACAGTTGTAGGAAACGTTCAGCTTGCCATCAGCAAACCACTTGAAAAACGGGGCATTGGATTCATCAAGGGACTGGGTAAAAGGCTGCTTCCAAGTGATGAACTCACGAGCGCGCTTGGCCCAGAACTCAGGATAATCAGCATCTGCTTCGGCGCATAGTGCCCGGTAGGCATCCATACCGGAAACTGCTGCGTTCTTAACCATTTCTTCTGACGGGTAAATAAGCTGTACGGACTCATTCGACATATTCTTCTCCTCTGCGGTACTTCGCAATTTATGTTGAAACAACCGATCGCCTCTCCGAAAGCCAAGAGACTCCAAAAAGCCGCACAAGATGGCAATTAGTCAAACCACCAACCTGCGTTAATGCGACATTAAACGTTGATAATCTTACAAAGCGCTTACGAAATCACGCTGCGCTGCAACAATTTGGCATATTCAAACGGCAAGCAAGCGCCGTGATAAAATTTATCTATTAAGCACCCACCTCCTCAAACGATGAAAACTCCAATTAAGCATCTCGAATCTTTTATTTTTGCCAGTCGCTGGATACAGGCGCCGCTCTACCTCGGCCTGATCGTCGCCCAAGTAGTGTATTGCTGGTTGTTCATGGTTGAACTGAGTCACCTTGTAGCCGGTGCATTTTCAAGTACCCATATTAGCGAAGCTGACGTCATGCTGGTGGTACTCGGCCTGATCGACGTTGTCATGATCGCTAACCTGCTGGTGATGGTTATTGTCGGCGGCTACGAAACTTTCGTTTCACGCCTTGATCTCGAAAACCACCCCGACCAACCGGAATGGCTTTCCCACGTTAATGCCGGCGTACTCAAAATTAAACTATCGACGGCCATCATTGGCATTTCGTCGATTCACCTGTTGAAAAGCTTCATCAATGCTGCCAATCTGTCTGAGCACACCTTGCTGTGGCAGGTTGTGATTCACGTTGTTTTCC
>CAYRBE010000015.1:15541-20765 GCA_964422345.1 uncultured Dechloromonas sp. | reverse complement strand
GGGTAAAGATACCCACCATGTTGTTGAGCGATGACGAAACGTGCTGGTAAGTCATGAAGCCGAGCCCTGCGATCAGCAGCCCAATCAATATTACGGTAACAATCACCGTCGTTTTGGCATTTTCGTAAGCCGCGGCGGCTTCAGTAGCATGTTTTGCAGCAGTATCTTTGTTGTATTTACTGTGTTCGTTCAGAGCTGCGGTAAGTTGGTCTATGGTTTTGATGCCGCTGTTTAGTTGCGCTAAACCTTCTTCACGTTTTCCTTGACTGGATAGTTTGAGCACATTTTCAGCAATGGCGATGTATTCATTGGCTAAGCGTTTGTCGGTTTCAAGCAGTTCTCGGTCCTTGGCATCGGAAATTAGCTTTTCGTAATCCTGCATGGCGGCATGGAACTCGGCAATGCGGCCTTTAAAGCGCTTTTCAAATGCTGCCTTTTTTTCAGGGTCCGATTCAATCAGGTGACTAAGTATCGGCGGCCGCGCTCTGAGGAAGGCTACTTGGGCTGCTGCCAGTGTGTTTATGCTAGGCAGTGAGTTTTCGTTGGTTTCAATGATGCCATGGTTGATTTGCTTGATTTCGTAGAGGCTGAAACCGCCTAAGCCAATCAGTCCTGCAAGGGACAAAATAATGAGCGAAAAAATGCGCGCTGCGATGGTCATGGTTGTCTCCGTTGCCTTATTTGAAGTTGGCATTTGTTTTTGCACATTACCTGAGTTAGATATTGCTCTGCAAGACTGACAGCGGGGTTTTTGGTCGATTTTGGGATTAATTTTCCGTACCGTGATGCACTTCGCTACAATCACTTCTGTTACTGACTTGCGAGTCATAAATTGATATTGGTTGATAGATGAAAACACTTAAACGTTCCGGAGTTGTCGCGCTTGCTCTTTTGGGCTTATGTGGCGTTGCCTACTATGCGTATGACGCCAACCGAGCACCAGTTGTTACGGCAGGTGCGCCTTCGGGTAAGCCGGGTGCAGGGCCGGGTGGGCCGGGCGGGATGGCGGTAGCGGTTGAGATAGCCAAGGTTTCGGCCAATGATTTTTCCGATGAAGCTTCCGCGGTTGGCACCCTGAAATCCAATGAGTCAGTGGTCTTGCGTCCAGAGACTGCAGGGCGGGTTTCAGCAATCAACTTCAAAGATGGTTCGATTGTCGAAAAAGGAGCGCTGCTGATTAGTCTGGATGCGGCGATTCAGGAAGCTGAATTGCATCAGGCCAAGGCCAATTATGGCTTGGCGAAAACCAATCACCAGCGTAATCAGGAGTTGCTGGGTAAAAAATTCCTGAGTGAGCAGGCGGTGGATAATTCCGGTGCTGCGCTAAAGGTGCAGGAGGCTACGGTGCAGCTGGCCGAGGCTAAACTGGCTAAAACCCGTATCAAAGCACCCTTCAAAGGTTCGGTCGGCTTGCGTAATGTCAGCGTTGGGGATTACGTCAAGGAAGGGGTGGATTTGATCAACATCGAGGATATTTCCACCCTGCGGGTCGATTTCAAATTACCGGAAAGCTATCTCGGTCGCTTGAGCAAGGGGCAAGTGGTTGAAGTGACGAGTGATGCCTTGCCGGGCGAGCGTTTCTCGGCAGTGCTTGACGCGGTTGATCCTTTGGTTGATCAGGGCGGACGTTCTATTTCTGCCCGCGCGCGGCTTGATAACGCTAAGGGCACGCTGCGTCCTGGTTTGTTTGTTCGTGCCCGGATTGTTTTCGGTGAGCGTAAGCAGGTCTTGCTGGTACCCGAGCAAGCCATTGTGCCGGGAGCGCAACCGGCCGTATTCAAGGTGCTGGATGGCAAGGCGATGCTGACCAAGGTGCGGTTGGGTGTTCGTCGGGCGGCGCAGGTAGAAGTGATTGATGGGCTGGTGGATGGCGACGTGGTGGTCAGCGCTGGGCAGCTCAAGTTACGTGACGGTGCTGCGGTGCGCCCGATTGGTGAGGGCGCACCTAAGGCCGCACCCGCACCACAAGCGCCGGCAGTCGCAAAATGAAGATTTCAGAAATTTGCATCGATCGGCCGGTCTTTGCGACCGTTTTGTCGCTGGTCGTGATGTTGCTCGGCATCGTTTCCTATGACCGTCTGTCGGTGCGCGAATATCCCAAGATTGATGAGCCGGTGGTGACGGTGGATACGACCTATCGCGGGGCGTCGGCCGATATTATCGAGTCGCAGGTAACCAAGCCGCTGGAGGATTCGCTGGCCGGGATCGAGGGGGTGGAAGTGATTACTTCGATCTCGCGGGCGGAAAATAGCCAGATTTCGGTGCGCTTCAAGCTGGAGCGCGCGCCGGATTCGGCGGCTGCGGATGTGCGGGATCGGGTTTCACGGGTACGAAACAAGTTGCCGGAAGCGGCCGATGAGCCAGTGATTGCCAAGGTTGAGGCGGATGCCAATCCGGTGATTTGGGTGGCTTTTTCTTCCGATAAACACTCGGCGCTTGAGGTGACAGATGTCGCCAGCCGTATCGTTAAACCCAAGTTGCAAACGTTGGCGGGCGCTGCCGATGTGCGGGTTTTTGGCGAGCGTAAGTTTGCCATGCGGATTTGGTTGGATCGGCAGCGTCTGGCGGCTTACCAGATGACTCCGGCGGATGTTGAAGATGCCTTGCGTAAGCAGAATATTGAAGTCCCGGCCGGGCGTATCGAAAGCCGGGAGCGCGAGTTTTCAGTGGTGGCGACGACTGATCTGAAAACCCCCGAACAATTTGCCGCGGTGATTGTGAAAACAGTGAATGCCTATCCGGTGCGGGTCGGTGATCTCGGGCGGGTAGAAATCGGCCCGGCGGCTGAGCGTAGCGCGGTGCGCTTTAACGGGCGTTCAGCCGTGGCTTTGGGGGTGATCAAGCAGGCGACGGCGAATCCGCTGGAACTATCCAAGGCGCTACGCAAGGAATTGCCCAAGGTGATCAGCGAGTTGCCACCGGGAATGTCTGCTGATATTGCGTACGACTCGTCGGTGTTTATTGATCGCTCGATCAAATCGGTGTTCAAGACCGTGGTCGAAGCGATCCTGCTGGTACTGGCGATCATCTTGTTCTTCCTCCGGAATTTGCGCGCCACGTTGATTCCCTTGGTGACCATTCCGGTGTCTCTGGTTGGCTCTTTCGCGATCATGCTGATGCTGGGATTCACGATCAATACGCTGACGCTGCTGGCGTTGGTGCTGGCGATTGGTCTGGTGGTTGATGACGCGATTGTGGTGCTGGAAAACGTTTATCGCCATATCGAAAACGGTATGCCACGTCGGCAGGCCGCGCTGCAGGGCTCGAAGGAAATCGGTTTTGCTGTGGTGGCGATGACCCTGACGCTGGCGGCAGTGTATGCGCCAGTCGCTTTCATGACCGGGCGCACCGGCAAACTGTTCATTGAATTTGCACTGACGCTGGCCGGTGCGGTGTTGGTTTCTGGTTTTGTCGCGCTCACTTTGTCGCCGATGATGTGCTCGGTGCTGCTGCGCCATGAAGAAAAGCACGGCAAGGTTTATTTGTTGATTGAAGGCTTTTTGAACCGTTTGAATTTTGCCTATAAACGGGTGTTAACCGTAGCACTCAACCAGCGCTGGATTGTGGTGGTCGGTTTTGTCGCGGTGGCCGTAGCCTGCGGTGTCTTGCTTAAAACGCTGAAGTCCGAACTCGCGCCGGTGGAAGATCGCGGCATTCTTCTCGGCGTATTTCTGGGGCCGGATGGCGCAACACTGGATTACACCGAAAAGTATGGTCGGCAGATTGAAGGTATTTACAGCAAAACGCAGGATATCGAGCGTTATTTTGTGGTGGCCGGTAATCCCACGGTCAGTCAGGGGATTTCCTTTGTCGGGCTGACTGACTGGAATGATCGTACCCGCCGTTCAAGCGATATTGCCAAGGAGCTATTCCCGCAGTTCATGGGCATACCCGGCGTGCTGGCTTTCCCGATTACGCCGCCTTCGCTCGGCCAGAGTCCGCGTGAACGGCCAATCAACTTTGTGATTGTCACCTCGGCGGCGTATGAGGAGTTGCAGGGCATCACTAACCAGTTCCTTGGCGAACTGGCGAAAAATCCCGGTCTGACCAACGTTGATACTGATCTCAAACTGAACAAGCCGGAACTGTCGGTTACCGTCAAACGGGATCAAGCGGCGGATATGGGCGTATCGGTCGAAAGTATAGGCCGGACGCTGGAAACCCTGCTTGGCGGACGGCAGGTCACCCGTTTCAAGCGCGATGGCGAACAATACGATGTGATCGTTCAGGTGGCTGATGTGGATCGGCGCAACCCGGATGATATTCGTGGCATTTACGCCCGTGGCCAGAATGGCAGCATGGTTTCGCTCGATAACCTGATCAGCGTTTCGGAAACCATTGCCCCACGCGAGCTTAACCATTTCGGCCAACGGCGGGCGGTGACGATTACGGCCAATCTTGCCCCCGGCTATACGATGGGTGAGGCGCTGAACTATATGGATGGTGTCGCCAACCAGTTGCTTAAGCCGGGCTATGCTGTGGATTACAACGGCCAGTCGCGCGAGTTCCGGCAGTCTGCCTCGTCATTGGCGCTGACTTTCGGGTTGGCGCTGGCCTTCATCTATCTCGTGCTGGCGGCGCAGTTTGAGAGCTTCCGCGATCCTTTCATCATCATGCTTACTGTGCCCTTGTCGATGGCCGGTGCGTTGCTTGCACTGTGGCTGACGGGTGGAACGCTGAATGTTTATAGCCAGATCGGTCTGGTGACGCTGGTCGGGTTGATTACCAAACACGGTATTTTGATTGTTGAATTCGCCAACCAGTTGCAGGAGAAAGGGCTGGACTTGAAGGAGGCGGTCATTGAGTCGGCTACGCTGCGTTTGCGACCGATTTTGATGACTACCGGGGCGATGGTTTTGGGCGCGGTTCCGCTGGCATTGGCCGTGGGTGCCGGGGCTGAATCAAGACAGCAAATTGGTTGGGTGATCGTGGGTGGTTTATTGCTCGGCACCTTCCTCACTTTGTTTGTCGTGCCTACGGTTTATTCATTGCTGGCTGCGCGAAAGAATTCAGCGGAAACCCTTGTGCAGAGCTAAAAAGTATTCCAGAATCATCCTAACAAGATGGAGGGTTCGATGGCTGAAGAGTTTCGTGTTTTTGTAGTCGATGATGATCCGATTATTCTTGAATTGCTCGAAGATGTCCTATCCGAAGATTGCCTTGTTGAGAGCTTTGAGTCAGGAGAGATCTGCCTGAGTCGGGTGGCTGAACTAAAGCCTGACAT
>CAYRBE010000015.1:7333-15441 GCA_964422345.1 uncultured Dechloromonas sp. | reverse complement strand
GGTTATGCCCAGCGCACTGCATTTTCAGCGATGGCAAGCATGGGTGAGCTGGGGGCGGTATTGCAGTTCCTCAGTAAGTCATTTGCCTGCAATACGATGGAAGATGTCGGTGCAGCAATGCTGGAGGCCATGCAGCAATGGGATTTGCAGGCGGCGGTTCAGTTAAGAGTTGGCTCCAAGGTATATAACGTCAGCCCTAATGGGGTTGAACTGCCGCTTGAAGTGAATATTCTCAACCATGTGCGGGATTCCGGGCGGATCTTCCAGTTTAAGTCGCGTTGTGTCTTCAATTATGGCCGCGTCACCTTGATGGTTAACAATATGCCGATTGAGGATGCCGAGCGTTGCGGGCGTATCCGCGACAACGGCGCTTTACTGGCAGAGGGGGCTGATGCCCGATTGAAAGCGATTGAGCACGAAATGCTGGCGATCGAACGGCGTTTGGGAATTGAGGCTGCCTTGCCTCGTGTGCAAGGAACGCTGGAAATGGTTCAGGAGAACTATCAGCAGAATTGTTTTCAGCTGACGCAGGTAATGATCGAGTTTCAGGAGGCTTTAATGAAAACCTTCGTTAATCTTGGGTTGACTGAAACACAGGAAGATACGCTGACCTCAATGGCCGATACGTACATGCAGCGTATGGTCGGGACGCAGGATCAAAGTCTGGTGGCAATCGGCCAGCTTGAGGAGCTGGCGGGCAGTCTCAAGGGGCTGCTTAAATAGCGAGAAATTGCCGGGTTCGCCCGGCAATTTTTTTGGCGAGCTGCGGGTCGAGGCAATCAAAGTTTTCAGCTTCGAATGAATTGCCTAGCCAGGTAATTTGCCGTTTGGCCAGTTGGCGGGTGGCAAAAACTCCCCGGTCACGGAGTTCTTTTTGCGGGATCAGGCCGTCTTGCGCTTCCCAGGCTTGTCGATAGCCAACGCAACGCATTGAGGGTAATTCAAGATTCAATGTGTATTTCTGGCGCAGCATGCTGACTTCATCATCCAATCCTGCTGCCAGCATGGCATCAAAACGTTCGGCGATGCGGGCGTGCAGAATAGTGCGGTCGCTCGGCAACAAGCCAATTGAGAGAAAGTTGTAATCCGGGCGCTGGTGTTCGCTTTCAGCCAGCAGGGCAGACATCGGCCGGCCACTCAGGGTGCAGACTTCCAGTGCGCGTTGCAGGCGTTGGCTGTCGGTTGTGTGGAGGCGTGCTGCGGTGGACGGGTCTAAAACGGCTAATTTGGCATGCATGGCCGGCCAGCCGACTTGTGCTGCTTCGGCATCAATCTGGCTACGCAGCGCGGCATCTGCCTTGGGCAGCTCGGCCAATCCTTGCAGCAAGGCGCGGAAGTAGAGCATGGTGCCGCCAACCAGCACAGGGACTTTGCCGGTAGCGGTGATCTCAGCCATTGCATTCAGGGCATCGTCACGAAAACGTGCGGCGGAGTAGCTTTCTTCTGGTGAAATCAGGTCGATCAGACGGTGCGGGTAGCGGCTTAGCGTCTCGCGATCTGGCTTGGCGGTGCCCACATCCATGTCACGAAAGACCTGTGCCGAATCGACGCTGATCAGTTCGACGGGTAACTCGTCAGCCAGCGCCATCGCAACGGCGGTTTTGCCCGACGCGGTCGGGCCCATGATGAGAATGGCGGGAGGCAATGGCATGGAACTCATGGCGGCGAATGCTACCATGCCCGGGACGGCCTGCTACGGCCTATAATTGTGGCAAAGGGGGAATTTAAATGTCGTTAGTGCCATGCCGCGCCTGCGGTCACAAAGTTGATACCTCGGCTGAGGCTTGTCCCGGCTGTGGCGCCACCAATCCGGGGCGCAAGTTGAGTCGTCAGACGCATGATTTCATCGTTTTGCTGATTCAGTTAATGATCGCCACAGCGGTGCTGGTTGGTGGCGGGACGATGGTTTGGAATGCGATAGGGCCAGTCGTTAAGTCGCAATTAGCCAAGCCCAGCCCCGGCTAATTTGGCTCACCAAATAATAATGGGCTGCAAGGCAGCCCATTATTTGTTTTAGCTTGGGTGTAGCAATCTAACTGACTTTGAAGGCTGATACCGAAGCTTCGAGTTTGTGTGCCAACTCCCTCAAATCATTGGTCGACGCACTGACGCTGTTGGCAGCGGCATTGTTTTCCTCAACCATATTGGCAATCCGCTCCATGCTTTGAGCGATTTCGGTTGAAGCAATTTTTTGTTCGCTGACCGATCCGGTGATGTCATTTACGCCGTGGGCTGAGCGCTCGACAGAGTCGCGCGAGTGTTCCAGCGCACCTTCAACTTCGCCAGCCAATGCAGCGCTGGTGGCAATCGATTTTTCGCCTTGGTCAATCGCCGACTGAACTGCGGCCGACTGGCTCATGATGGACTTGGTGACATCGTCAATCTGGCTGGCTGATTTGCTTGATTTCTCAGCCAGAACGCGCACCTCATCTGCAACCACAGCAAAGCCGCGACCGGATTCGCCGGCGCGGGCCGCTTCAATGGCAGCGTTCAAGGCCAGCAGGTTGGTTTGATCCGCAATGTCACGAACCTCACTGGTCATGCGGGTAATGGCCTGAGTGCTGGTGACGAACTCTTTAACGGTGCGAGAAATCTCCTGCATGTTTGACTGAATATGGTCGATTTCGCGAGCCAGCGAACTAACTTTCTGCGAGCCTTCATTGGTCCGGGTAACGCTATCGACTGACTGGGTGTGAACATCGTGCGCGGTTTCGGAGACTGCCGAGATGGCGACCGTGAGTTGTTCAATTGCGGCTGCACTACCGGCTACGGCGCTTGATTGCTGGTCAGAAACTGTGGCCAGTGTTGCGGATGACCCGGCCAGTTGGTTCGAGGTTGAGGCGACCAGTTTGCTCGCCTGCAGCACTTCGCCGATGATTTTTTGTAGTTGCCCCATCAGGCCATTGAAGGCGCCGGCCATTTTTCCGATTTCATCCTGATGGACGATGGTGGCACGGTGCGTCAGGTTGCCGCTGGTGGCGATTTCGGTCATTGTTTTTTCAAGTGAATCCAGTGGGCCGGTAATTGAGCGGATGAAGGTCGCGGCAAGGAAAGCAAGGACAATCATGGCGCCCAAGGTGAAAGCAATCAGACCAGTTTTTACTGCGCCGTAGATTTCATCGGCTTTCCGTGATTCTTCAACGTTGAACTCCTTTGAGATCTTTTGCATTTCGGCGACCAACTCGTCAATCAGCTTTGTCGGCTCACGATCCATGCCGCTGACTAGTTTGTCGACCGTGCCAGCCGGGTCAGCGCTGCTGCGGTCGTATTGTTTGAGCGCAGTGTGGTAAGCCGGGCTGAGTTTTTCAAAGGTGCTGAGAATGCTGTCGATCTTGAGGCGATCCGCGATGCCGAGTTTGGCCGCGAGATCCTTTGCCTCGAGCAGGCGCTCTTTAACTACTTTGTCCTGTTCTTCGAAACTCTTCAGGTGTTTGTTGAAGGCTTCTTCGTTCTTGCCACGAATGAGAATATTTTTCCATTCCTGAACCTGGGTCTTAAAGCGGACTTGAGCCCCCCGCGCCCGGTCAGAGGCGAGCGATAGGTCAGCGTGATGTGCGATGGCTAAATCCAGGGCGTTGTTCAGTTTGCTGGCTTGGGCGAAGGCAAAGATGCCTGTACCTATTAGCGCGGCCATCGCTACAACAACCAGCAAGGTGAGTTTTTGTTTTATTTGCAGATTCATGGTGGTGACCCTCAATCAGTTTTTGCTGTATTTGTAAGGTGCGACGATGAAAGCATACCGGAAATTACGTTCTGGTAAATCAGTTTATTTTTGGCTTGCAGGGGGGGGGGGTTACTGGCCGCGTAAAAACAGCTTATCGAGCGCTGCTAGCGGCAGTTCCGTCCAGGTTGGGCGGCCGTGATTGCACTGGCCGGAACGCTCGGTTTCTTCCATCTGGCGGAGCAGGGCGTTCATTTCTGGCAGGGTGAGTTGGCGGTTGGCACGCACCGCGCCGTGGCAGGCCATGGTGGCAAGCAATTCGTTACGTCGGGCGGTGGCAAGCTGGGTGATGCCGTGTTCGCGTAGCTCGGCGATCAATGAGCGGGCGAGCGCTGCAGGGTCGCCTGACTGGAGTAGGGCGGGGACGCTGCGTACGCCAAGTTGGTTGGGGCCGAGTGCGGCAATCTCAAAGCCTAAGTCGGCGAGTGCTGCGCTGTGTTCTTCGACTGCAGCAATATCGAGTGCATCCGCCGAGAATACGGCAGGGATGAGTAGGGATTGGGTCGCGATCTGGCGATTGTCGAAAGCGGTTTTGAGCTTTTCGTAAAGGATGCGCTCATGGGCGGCGTGCATGTCGATCAGCACCAGCCCGCGGCTATTCTGCGCCAGGATGTAAATGCCGTGTAGTTGGGCCAGGGCGTAGCCGAGTGGTGAGCTGTCTGCTGTGCTGGCGGGGGGCGGTGAAAATTGTGGGGCGCTAAAGGTGTTGCTGTTGCCTTGGGCGGCACGGGCGAAGTTGAGATAAGCGCTGGCGGCTGGTTCGGAGACACCGAGGTTGGCTTGATATTGCAGCGGCGGTGGATAATTGAAATTTGCCGTTTTTGGCTCGTGCACCGTAGTACTCGTTGCGGAGGCGTAACTTTCTGCTACGGAAGCCTCGGCAACGCTGGCCAGCGTGCGCTGGATGGCGTGGAAGACGAACTGGTGCATGGCCCGTGAGTCACGGAAGCGAACTTCGGTCTTGGCCGGGTGCACATTGACGTCAACCAAGGATGGGTCAATCTGGATGAAGACGCAGACGGCAGGCTGGCGGCTGCCATGCAGTACGTCGCGGTAGGCTTCACGCAGGGCGTGGGAAATGACCTTGTCACGGACAAAGCGACCGTTGACGAAAACATGCTGGCCATCTTTGGCATCAGTGGCGCGGGTGGGGTCAATGGCGAAGCCGGTAATGCTCAGCGGGCCAGCAGCGGCATCAAGGCGGCGGGCGGCACCGAGAAAGTCGTCACCCAGAATATCGGCAATGCGGCGCGGGCTATCGGCCGGGGCGAGTTGAAACAGGTTGCGGCCATTATGGGTGAGGCTGAAAGCGACATCCGGGCGGGTGAGGGCGAGGCGTTTAACGGCATCGGCGCAATGGGCGAATTCTGTGCCTTCGGCTTTGAGAAATTTGCGTCGAGCCGGGGTGTTGTAATAGAGGTCGCGCATCTCTACAACTGTGCCAGCCATCAGTGCGGCGGGTTCTGGTTCTGCACCAGTTTCTGCTTTGAGTTTCCAGGCGTGGCTGGCGCCTTGCTCGCGGCTGCTGATGCTGAGCCGGGCGACTGAAGCGACCGAGGCCAGCGCTTCGCCACGAAAACCCAGTGTGCCGACGCGTTCAAGATCATCCAGCGAGGTGATTTTTGAGGTGGCGTGGCGGGTTAGTGCCAGCGCCAGTTGCTCTTTGGCAATACCGCAACCGTCGTCGGTTATACGGATAAGTTTGACGCCGCCTTCTTCGAGATGCACCTGAATCGCTGTACTGCCTGCGTCGAGGCTGTTTTCGAGTAGCTCTTTGAGTACGGAGGCAGGTCTTTCGACCACTTCGCCAGCGGCAATTTGGCTGATCAGGAGGTCGGGGAGGCGGTTAATCGTCGGCATCTGGAGATTATAGCTTGCGGTAGAATCGGGTTTTTCGACGTTTGGCATCATTCATGGAATATCTGGCTCAATTTATCGACATCATGCTCCACCTCGACAAGCATCTGGCTGTGCTGGTGCAGCAATACGGCTTGTGGATTTACGGCATTCTGTTCTTTATTGTTTTTGCTGAAACCGGTTTCGTTGTGACGCCTTTTTTGCCGGGGGATTCGCTGCTATTTGTCGCCGGGGCGCTGGCCGCGCTGGGCGAGGGCGGGATGGATATCTTCGTTCTGATGAGCGTTTTGATCGTTGCTGCTGTTCTCGGGAATACGCTGAATTACCAGATCGGACGTTACTTCGGGCCGAAGGTGTTTCAGTGGGAAAACTCACGGTTTTTCAATAAGAATGCTTTGGTCAAGACCCATGCCTTTTACGAGAAGCATGGTGGCAAAACGCTGGTGATTTCGCGTTTTCTGCCGCTGTTCCGAACTTTTGCGCCTTTTGTGGCGGGCATCGGCGCGATGTCTTACGCCAAGTTCACTATGTTTAATCTGGTCGGTGCACTGGCCTGGGTGGTGTCGCTGTGTCTGGCCGGTTACTGGCTGGGCAATATGCCGTGGGTGAAGGCAAATTTGTCGCTGATTATTATCGGGATCATTGTTTCTTCGTTTATCCCTGTCGGTATTGGTTACCTCAAGAGCCGGGAAGCCTGAAATGCGCTGGCTGCTTATCCTGCTTGCCCTGTCGCTGAGCGGCTGTGTGACCAAACTGGATAAGACCGGCCAAACCGATACTACGGTGGACCTCCGATATTTGGCAAAAAGCGAGGTGGACCGTATTGCGGACACCAATCGTACCGAGGTGATCGAAGGTTTGATGATGATCGCCGATAAGCTTTACCGGCGTAATCCCAAAGAATGGAAAAAGATGGGCTTGGCCAGCCGAGAGGAAGCGCTCTTTCGGCTGAAAAACCGTTATTACAAGAGCCTGCCGGAATTGGGGGGTTTGCGTGAGGGACAGGCGGCGGCGCTGGCGTTTAGCGAGAATTTTGCCGGTGACCGGGTCGGGGCGCTGATGATTGGTTTATTGACCATGGTTGATGCGGCTTATGAGCACAAGGAATCGTTTTATATTCTCGATAGTCTGGATGAGCGAAAGCTGTTCAATACCGCACGCAATATGGAAGTCGCGGTCTGGAAGTTGGGCCACGACCGGAATGCGGCGGGTGAGCTTTTTTTGTTGTCAAATGAGCTTGATCCCAATAACCGGAATATTTCTTTCGAGCGTGAGTTTGGTCGTCTGATGGGCCTGCTCGATTTTATGGCCAAGATTGTGGCCGATCGCAATGGTCGGGCGCTGACGCGTGTGGCGCATGGTGTCGCCAGCACGATATTTTTACCAGTGAGTTTTTTGAAATGAAGAATATTGTCATCCTGATTTCCGGCCGTGGCAGCAACATGGAGGCGCTGATTGCCGCACGTGATGCCGGCCAGTTGCCAGTCAATATCGCTGCCGTAATCAGTAATCGCCCGGATGCCAAGGGCCTGGAAACTGCGGCCAAGGCTGGCATTGAAACGCGCTTTATCGACCACAAGGGTTTCTCTGGGCGCGAAGCGTTTGATGCCGCGCTGGCTGAATGCATTGACCAGTTTGCGCCCGATCTGGTCGTGCTAGCGGGATTCATGCGGATTCTGACTGAAGGCTTCGTTCGTCATTACGAAGGGCGGTTGATGAATATTCATCCTTCCCTGTTGCCATCCTTCCCCGGTCTGCATACTCATCAGCGGGCGCTCGAAGAGGGCGTGCGGATTCATGGCTGTACGGTGCATTTTGTGACGCCGGAACTCGATCATGGCCCGGTGATCATTCAGGCGGCTATTCCGGTGCTAGATGGCGATACCGAGGATGATCTGGCAGCGCGTATTCTGGTGCAGGAGCACAAGGTTTATCCGCAGGCTGTGCGCTGGTTTGCCGAGGGCAAGTTAAGCCTTGAGGCGGGGCGGGTGAAGCTGGCGGCTGAGCTGAGTGACCGTGCGGTGCTGATTTCACCGCAGCTTGTCTGATTTGTCATGCCGATAGCGCTACTTGCAGCGCTCGCCGGATCGGTGGCGATTCATTTTGCCACCTTGTTTGGCACTGATCTTGAGTTGTTTGGAAATGCGACAACGACTGAACAAATCCCTTTGCGGGCAGAAATTCAGCCCTTGCCGCAGCCGACCGCAACGGTAGCGAAGCCTCCAGCGGTGAATAAACCGGCAGTTAAGCCCCGATCATCAAGCCCCTCTCCGAAGCCCGCTGCTAGTGTTGCCAGTGTTATCTCGGATGCGCCGGTAGAGAGTCCAGAAAACCAGTCGGCCAATGCTGTGTTCAACCAGCCGGATCAGCCGCTACCGCCGGCAAGGTCGGTTTTGCATGGTGCCGGGGTAATCCGCTTTGCCATTTTTAAAGAGTCGCTGGGGATCCAGATTGGTCGCGCCGAGCACCGCTGGGAGTTTCATGAGGATGGTAGTTACCGTTTAAACGGGGTGACGGAAACCAGCGGCAT
>CAYRBE010000015.1:0-7233 GCA_964422345.1 uncultured Dechloromonas sp. | reverse complement strand
GAAGGCGCATCAATTGGCGTGGTGACCGGCAAGAAATACGAGCGCTATGCCCTCGACTCGCTGGGTGAAGAGGATATTGAAGTTCCTGCCGGAAAATTTCACACCCTGCATCTACGCGTCATGACCGATAACGTCACGGAAATCTGGATCGCGCTCGACGATACCCGCTTGCCGGTTAAAATTCGCTTTACGGATAAAAAGGGCGAAAGCTTCGAGCAGGTCGCCACTGAAATAGGATTGCCATGAACGCTCGCTTCACCCCCTCTTTGTTTGCCCATGCCGAAGCTGTGCTGGGCCAGTTGTTGCAGTTCCAGTTCCCCGCTGATGCGGTGGTTTCACACTATTTTCGCGATCATCGCGGGCTGGGGCATGCTGATCGGGCGTTCGTAGCGGAAACGGTTTTTGCGGTATTACGCCGTGGGCGCAGTATTGAAGCGCGTTGTGCCGGTCAGTTGTCAGATCGTCGCCGTTTGCTGGTCGCTCTGGCGGTTATTCGCAACTGGTCGCAGCGTGAACTCGCGCCGGTATTGAAAGCCAGTGAAGAAGAATGGCTGGCAGCAGCCAAGTCGATGTCGGATAGTGAGTTTCCACCGGCCGTTCGCTGTGACATGCCCGACTGGTTATACAACGCCCTTGAATCACAGTTTGGCGCTGAGGAAGTGATCAAGTTGGCGGATGGCCTCAATCAACCGGCGCCGCTGGATTTGCGGGCCAATACGGTCAAGATCAGTCGTGACGAATTGCTCGCCAAGTTTGCGGCTGAAAATATTGCCGCTGTACCGGGTAGCCTGTCGCCGGCGGCAATTCGCTTGCGCGGTAAGCCGGCGCTGGCCAAAAATCCCATGTTCCTGCAGGGTTTGTTTGAGGTGCAAGACGAAGGTAGTCAGCTCCTGGGTATTCTGCTTGAGCCAAAACGTGGCGAAATGGTCGTCGATTTCTGTGCCGGCGCGGGTGGCAAGACCTTGTTGCTCGGTGCATTGATGAAAAACACCGGTCGCTTGTACGCTTACGATGTCTCGGACAAGCGTCTGGCTCGTCTGAAGCCGCGTCTGGCCCGCTCCGGCTTGTCCAATGTGCATCCGGCGCGGATTGAACATGAGCGCGATACCAAGATCAAGCGTCTGGCTGGCAAGGTCGACCGGGTGTTGGTTGATGCCCCGTGTTCCGGCCTCGGTACCTTGCGCCGCAATCCCGATCTCAAGTGGCGGCAGAGTGAAGAGTCGGTCGCTGAGCTGACCGTCAAGCAGGCGGCGATTCTTGATGCAGCAGCCAAAATGGTTCGTCCCGGTGGCCGCGTGGTTTATGCCACTTGCAGCCTGCTGGCGGCGGAAAATGATGCGATTGTTGCCGCTTTTCTTGAGTCTCACCCCGATTTCAAGCTCACGCCGGCCTCAGAAGTGCTGGCCAAGCATGGCATTGAACTGACGGGTGACACCCTGCGCTTGTTGCCGCACCAACACCATACCGATGGTTTCTTTGCTGCCGTGCTGGATAAGAAGGCATGAGTCAAAAAAATCCTGCCCTGAAGTTGATCACTGACATCTGGTCTGATCTCAGTGATCCTCATTTCATCTGGCAGGTGCTGGCCTTACTGGTCTGTCTTGGTACGGCCTCCTTGTTTGCCCGCTGGTGGCGTGGGCGGCATCAGGAAGGCGCGGGTCGCCTGAGTGATGCCAGCGCCCGGCTGGCCTTCCCCTTGGTTGGCATGGCCCTCGTCGCGATTGCCGGGCCGGTATTAAAGCCATTTTTCCATGTCAACCTGCTGAAACTGGCGCTGCCCTTGCTGGGTTCGATGGCACTGGTCCGCAGTGTGGTTTTTGTACTGCGTCAGGCTTTCCCGAAAGCGGCGTGGCTGACCACATGGGAGCGCATCATCGCCGGCTTCGTCTGGGGCTGGCTGGCGCTTTATATTACCGATCTCGCACCTTATGTAATTGATACGCTGGAACAGGTTGATTTTGTATTCGGCAAGCAGCACATCAATTTGTGGATGGTTCTGCATGGCGTAGTCACCGTCTTCCTCACTGTCGTCCTTGCTCTGTGGGTTTCTGGACTGATCGAAACCCGACTGATGCGTCTTGACAGCATTGATTCCAGTTTGCGCATCGTTGGCATCCGGGTGGCCAAGGCTATGTTGACCGTGGTGGCGATTCTGGCCAGCTTGTCGCTGGTCGGTATCGACATGACGGCGCTTTCAGTCTTTACCGGCGCGCTGGGTGTCGGCTTGGGTTTCGGCTTGCAGAAAATTGCCAGCAATTACGTCTCGGGTTTTATCATTTTGCTCGACCGGTCGATTCGTCTGGGGAATGTTGTTCAAGTGGGGGCTGATGCCGGTAAAGTGACGCAGATCACGACGCGTTTCACCGTGTTACAGCATCCAGGTGGCACCGAATTTATTGTGCCAAACGAAATCCTGATTTCCGGCGTGGTTCAAAACCAGACGTTTTCTGATACCCGTTTGCGGCTAACGACCAGCGTTGGCATCGCTTACGATAGTGATCTCGATCTGGCAATGCGGCTGATGACTGAGGTTGCCGCAGCGCAGCCACGGGTGCTGGCTGATCCGGGGCCTAGGGTGTTTTTGACCTTGTTTGGTGATTCCAGTATCAATCTCGAACTTGGTTTCTGGATTTCTGACCCGGAAGAGGGGCGTGGCAATGTGATTTCGGATATCAATATCGCTATCTGGCGCGCTTTCCGCGAGAACGGGATCATCATTCCTTTCCCTCAGCGTGACGTCCATCTTGTAGGCGTAAATCAGGTTGATGCAAATCTGGTAGACGTAAAAAAGGCGACCTGACCGGATATCCGGGGTCGCCTTGGGTCATGGGGTTTCAATCAGCTAAGCGGCTGCAGGCTGCGTTCAAAGGTGCGCAACATGCGTTCCTTGCGTTGCTTTGAGAAACTGCGGGCGGCCTTGGCAATTTTCTGTCCCAGTTTGTCCAGTCTCAGAAACTCGCGGGCTTTGCTTTTGGTTTTTTCCATGATTGTCTCCTTCAGTGTTAGCGGGTGAAATCACTTTAGCGAGACTGGAACTCAAGGTCTGTTTTGGTTTCTTGCTGATTTGTAACGCTCTCTGACGTGGCGGCTGAGTTCTCCGTCCGGCGGCGCAGATAGTGATCGAGCGAAAGCCGTCCCGGCCCGCTGAGGATCAAGGGGAGCAGCATTCCCAAGAACAAAACGGGGAGTTTGAAGTTGCCAAAACCCTTGTCAGTGAAGCCGTAGCCCTGCATCAACTGCCCGAAAGTCGACCAGCTGTCCGGCCAGTGTACGCTGGCAATCGCGACGATGGTCAGGATGAAGAGCGAAATCGAGAAGAAACGGGTGGCCAGACCAATGACTAGTGCGATGCCGCCGATCAGCTCAAACCAGGTTGCCATTTGCCAGCTGATTTCCGGCGGAACCAGATTAAACGGGAAGGGGAAGCGCTCCTGAATATCCATGAACCAGTTTTCGCCGTGCAGTTTTTCCAGGCCGGATTCGTAAAAGTCCCAGCCGAGCAGGATGCGCAGGCTGAGCATGGCGAGCCAAAGCCCGATCAGGTCGATGCCGTTCAAGCCCTTGTTCAGGATAGTTTTCATGGCTGAACTCCAAGAATCACGCCTTGTTGGCGCAGTTGTTCAAGCATGGCCCGGCCGTGATTAACCAGTGCTTCGGGGTTGGCGTGTTGCAATTCGGCCGCAATCTGCAGGCAGGCGGCGCGTCCGTTCATTGACTGCTCTGCGATCAGCGCCAGCAGGCGTGAGGTGACCGGATTGCTGGCAACAAATTGCACGTCGTCATTCTGGTCCCTGAAAACCACTAATTGAGTGGCTTGCGGCTTGCGGGGGCGGTAATTCGGGCCAATCAAATGCACCGGCCAGTGATAACTCAGGTTCATCAAGGTTGGGTTGAGTACCGGGCGGGCAATTAACAAGTTGCCGCTTGGGCTGTGGTTGGGAATCGGGCAGTCCATGATGTCGACCGCCAGTTCTACCCACTCGTAATGCGCCAGTTCGGGCAGCCAGGCAGGGAGTGGTTGGCTGATTTCGCTTTCGTTCAGGTAGCGGACAAATTCACGGGGAATTTCGCGGAACCACGGTGTGTGGCTCGGCCAGTCACGGAAAAATGTCCGGTTCAGGCGACGCCAGCGTTTTTCACCCAAGGTGGCGCGGCAGACCGGGAAGCAGCTGTCGAGAAAGCCGCAGATGTTGTTGAACAGTAATTCGTTGTAAATCGCCATCCGGCGAGCCGGGACGCCGGCTGGTCGTGGCGTGTGCTTTGGGTCGCGCAGGTGGCGGCCAAAGGCGCGCTGGAAGACCTGAAAGTCGGGGCCGTTCATCATGCGGCCCTGGCTTGTGTTGCCGGTAACGCAGACTGCAGGCGGGCAATGGTGCGCACCTCTGAGGTCAAGGCGGCAAGATCATTGATGTTGAAGTCACGCTCGAGGCAGGTGGGCACATTGCCGGTGTGCTGGTAAGCAGTTTCCAGCAGCTGCCAAACCGGATCAATGACCTCGGCGCCGTGGGTGTCGACCAGCAAGCCGTCGGCTTCAACATAGTGCCCGGCAACGTGGATGTAACAAGTCCGGTCGAGCGGCAGCGCGGTCATGAAATCGACCGGGTCAAAGGCAAAGTTCTGACTATTGACGTAGATGTTATTCACGTCGAGATGGAGCAGGCAGTCGGCCTCATGGACGATGCGGCTGATGAATTCAGGCTCACTCATTTCTGCGCCGGGTGGCGCGACGTAGTACGAGGCATTCTCGATGCCGATGCGCATTTCGAGAATGTCCTGCGCTTGCTTGATGCGATCAGCGGTCCATTTGACAGCCTTTTCGGTCAGCGGAATGGGGAGCAGGTCGTAGAGGTGGCTGTCGTCGGCGCACCATGAAAGGTGTTCGGTGTAGAGCTTCATGCCGTGCTCGGCCATGAAGGATTTGATTCGGCGCAGTAGTGCGACATCAAGCGGCGCAATGCCGCCCAGCGAAAGCGACAGGCCGTGGCAGACAAAGGCGTGGCGTTCGGTGAAGTGGCGTAAATCCTTGCCTGACTTGCCGCCCATGTTGGCCCAGTTTTCTGGTGCCAGTTCAAAGAAGGTGATTTCTTCCGGGACGTGCGTTTTGAGCGCGTCGATCAGCTCTCGACGAAAGCCTAGGCCTGCGCCTGCGAGTGGTCGGTGTGTCATGTGTCTTTGCTCCCTGAAGCGTGGCTGGCGGGCAGGCCTAAGCCCGCACCACCAGCCTGAAGATGGAATTACTTCTTCTTGTCAGCACCACACTTGGCTTCGCCGCATTTGCCATCTTTTTTCTTGTCTGCAGCGGCTTTGTCAGCGCCACATTTCGCTTCGCCGCATTTGCCATCCTTTTTCTTTTCGGCAGCTTTCTTGTCAGCGCCGCACTTGGCTTCGCCACATTTACCATCTTTACCCTTGGTGTCGGCTTGAGCCAGTTGGTAACCAGCTTCCAGTTTAGTCGCGCCAAACGGATTGTCTGCGGCATGGGCGAGTGGGGTCAGCGCGGTAGCGGCAAAAGCGGAGCCGATGGCGAGGGAAACGAATTTGGTGGTTTTCATGGTGTATCTCCGATGAGGTTGAATTGCTGTAATGGTTTGAATGCATGGCAGGGCGGTTTTATCGAATACCGGGGTGGCTATCGCCTCATTCCGGCAGCAGATTTTTCAGCTCCTGTTGCATTAGTCGGAGATTCACGGAAAACATTACAAATTATTTTCACAATCACTAAAAATAATTTTTGCTGCTTATTTTTTGCACTGCTACGGTGCACAGCCAGAATTGGCAAAAAACAAATCACCGGGCGTAAACGGGAAGAGCCGGCAAACCCTGATCAGGGCTTGCCGGCTCAACTTGATTTCAACCAGGCTTTTAGATGCGTGCAGCCTTCAGTGCAGCATTGAAGGTTGCGCTAGGACGCAGCACAGCCTTGGTTTTGACCGGGTCAGCCTTGTAGTAGCCACCGATATCAACCGGCTTGCCCTGAACCATCTTCATCTCGGCAACGATTTGAGCTTCGTTGTCGGTCAGTGTTTTGGCCAATTGAGCAAACTGGGTTGCCAGTTCCTGGTCTTCGGTCTGAGCTGCCAATTCCTGCGCCCAGTACATGGTCAGGTAGAACTGGCTGCCACGGTTGTCGAGTTCGCCGGTTTTTGGCGACGGTGACTTGTTGTTGTCGAGCAACTTGCCGGTGGCCGCATCCAAGGTCTTGGCAAGCAGCACAGCGCGCTTGTTGCCTTCCTTGATGCCCAGCTCTTCGAGAGAAACAGCCAGCGCCAAAAACTCGCCAAGCGAGTCCCAACGCAGGTGGTTTTCCTGAGTCAGCTGTTGGACGTGTTTCGGAGCAGAACCGCCAGCACCGGTTTCGTACATACCGCCGCCATTCATCAGCGGGACGATGGACAGCATCTTGGCCGAGGTGCCAAGTTCCATGATCGGGAAGAGGTCGGTCAGGTAGTCGCGCAGGATATTGCCGGTCACCGAAATGGTGTCGAGGCCACGAGCGACACGCTCCAGCGAGAAGCGCATGGCGCGCACTTGCGACATGATCTGAATATCAAGACCGTTGGTGTCGTGATCCTTGAGGTAGGTCTGAACTTTCTTGATCAGCTCGTTCTCGTGCGGACGGTAGCTATCCAGCCAGAAGATTGCTGGCATGCCGGACTGGCGGGCGCGGGTAACGGCCAGCTTGACCCAGTCACGGATCGGTGCATCCTTGACCTGACACATACGCCAGATATCGCCGACTTCAACGTTTTGGGTCAGCAGGACTTCGCCGGTGTTGTTGTCGACGATGTTGGCGATGCCGGCTTCGGCAATCTCGAAAGTCTTGTCATGTGAGCCGTATTCTTCGGCCTGTTGAGCCATCAGGCCAACGTTCGGCACGGTGCCCATGGTGGTCGGGTCAAAGTTGCCATGCCATTTGACGAAGTTGATCATCTCCTGGTAAATCCGGGCAAAGGTCGATTCCGGCATGACGCACTTGCTGTCGTATGGCTTGCCGTCAGCACCCCACATCTTGCCGCCCTGACGAATCATCGCCGGCATCGAAGCGTCGACGATGATGTCGTTCGGCGAATGGAAATTGGTAATGCCCTTGGCCGAGTCGACCATGGCCAGACGCGGACGGTGTTCCTGGCAGGCGTGCAGGTCACGGATGATCTCGTCACGCTTGGATTCCGGCAGGGTCTTGATCTTGTCGTAGAGATCGACCATGCCATTATTGACGTTGATGCCCAGCTC
>CAYRBE010000014.1:1487-21360 GCA_964422345.1 uncultured Dechloromonas sp. | reverse complement strand
CCAGAGCCTGATAGATCGGCACAGTGCCGATGGCGACCGGGCTGTTGCGGATGATCCATTCGCGGGTTTCGTGGATGTTCTTGCCGGTGGAAAGATCCATCACCGTGTCGCCACCCCAGCGGATCGACCAGGTCATTTTCTCAACTTCTTCCTGAATCGATGAACCCAGCGCTGAGTTGCCGATATTGGCGTTAATCTTGGTCAGGAAGTTACGGCCGATAATCATCGGCTCACTTTCCGGGTGGTTGATGTTGTTCGGGATGATGGCGCGGCCACGAGCGATTTCGCTGCGGACAAATTCCGGGGTGATTTCTTCCGGAATGCTGGCACCAAAACTCTGGCCCGGATGTTGACGACCCAAGATCGCAGCCAGCTTGTTATCCATCGGACCGGAAGTTTTCAGACCTTCAATATAGGCACGGCGATTATTATTTTCCCGGATGGCAACATATTCCATCTCCGGCGTGATGATGCCCTGACGCGCGTAGTGCATCTGGCTAACATTCTTGCCAGCCTTGGCGCGCAAGGGCTTGCGGTGCAGGCCGGGGAAACGCAGTTCGTCGAGCGCCTTGTCTTCGGCACGAATACGACCGAACTCCGAGGTCAGGCCAGCCAGTTCTTCCACATCGCCACGCTCGGCAATCCATTGCGCGCGCAAGGCGGGCAAACCGCTACGGATGTCAATCTTCGCAGCCGGATCAGAATATGGGCCGGAACAGTCATAGACATAAATCGGGGGGTTTTTCTCGCCACCGAATGCCGTATCGGTATCTGATTGCGAAATTTCACGCATCGGCACCTGAATGTCAGGACGTGAGCCTTCAATGTAAATTTTTCGTGAGTTCGGCAGTGGCTGGACTGCGGCCTCGTCGACATGGGCGTTAGCGGCGAGGAATTGTTCTTTGGCGTTCATGATTGCTCCGTGCGTAATTGCAACGAGTAAGACGGGCAAGGAGCGATCTGGTTCCAACGACAGAGTTCGTTTCCCTACGACGGCATGACCCGGTCAGGTTCGAAGGGTTTTTCTCAGTCGGCTATGAATAGCCGGCACCCCTAACGAGAGGATGCAAGTTACTGGAAACACAGGCAAAATGCAAGAAAGTAGATCCCGCGCTCAAGTTTTCCAGAATTTAGCCGAAGTATTGATTCCAAGCGTCGGAATTCAAATAAAAAACTAGGGGTATCAAATGCGCTTACTGACTATTGCCACCCTGCTGGCAACCCTGCCTTGGGCCGCTCAAGCGGCACCGGTTTGGCAAACCATTTCTGCTGAGCCGGGAAAACGTATCGAACTCGACAGCACCAGCATCAAGCGTGACGGCAATAGCGTTCAAGCTCAAGGCCGTATCGTGCTCGAAAAAGAACTAATCGATAACCGCTCCGGCACGGGTTACCGCGTTATCGAAGCAATTACCCGCTACGACTGCAGTGCACGTAGCGCGAACACAATTAAGCGCACCTTCAAAAAGAACGACACCGAAGTTGTTCGCGAAGAAGAACTAAAGAGCAACGATATGCCTGTCCGCAGCGGCACGCTCGACGACAAGGTATTACGCGAAGTCTGCCGCCCCCCTAAAGACACTCAGGTTCAAGTTGCCCAAAAAGTAAATGACGCTGCTGATTTGCTCAAGCAAGCCAATGAAGCAATGCTCAAACAACAGGCTGAGAAGTCAGGCAAAACCAACATCGTCAAAGCCGCCGAACCGGCCAAGGCCGATCAAGCACCAATCCCCTCGATCAAACCCAATCTGAAGCCCGCCGTTGAGGCGCCGAAAGAAGCAGCACCCACCCCAGCTCCAGTTACGGCAACCCCTCCGCCAGCACCCAAATCTGCGGCCGTCATGGTTTATACCGCCCCGGCCAAACCGGCCAAAGTTAAAAAAGCGGTGGCTTCCGGTGGCTACATGCTTGACCTCCACGCGACCGATGCAGCCAAACAGCACGCTCACATCCACTGGGATTACGAAGGCGAGGGCGGGCCGGATAACTGGGCAAAAATTGACCCGAAAAACACCACCTGCGCAGTCGGCAAACGTCAATCCCCGATCGACATTCGTGATGGCATTAAAGTTGATCTGGACCCGATCAAATTCAATTACCGTCCATCCAATTTCCGGGTTGTCGATAACGGGCACACCATACAAGTCGATCTTGGTGACAGTTCAATCAACCTGACCGGAAAGAACTACGAACTGGTGCAATTCCACTTCCATCGGCCATCGGAAGAAAAGATCAATGGCCAGCGCTTTGACATGGTTGCTCACCTTGTACACCGGTCAGACGAAGGGCAGCTTGCAGTTGTTGCAGTTTTACTTGAGCGTGGCAGCGAAAATCCGTTCATCCAGACGGTCTGGAACAATCTGCCACTGGAGAAAAAAACCTCCGTTACGCCGCCGAACACATTACTCGACCTCTCGACACTGCTGCCATCAACCCGTAGCTATTACACCTACATGGGCTCACTGACGACCCCGCCATGTACTGAGGAAGTGCTTTGGCTGGTTATGAAGCAACCTGTTCAGGTATCGCAAGAGCAAATCAACATCTTTTCCCGGCTCTACCGGAACAATGCACGCCCGATTCAACCGGGCAACGGACGCTTGGTCAAGGAAGATCGTTGACCTAAATTAGCAGGACAGGGTAAGCTAATGACCAACAAGTCATTATCTTACCCAATGTCCATCGCGCCACCACCACGCAAACGCCGCAAAGAAGCCCGCCCGTCAGAACTAACGGCTGCGGCCTTATCTCTTTTTGTCGAAAAAGGCTTTTCCGCCACCCGACTGGAAGATGTTGCCTCCCGCGCGGGGGTTTCCAAAGGGACGCTATACCTTTACTTCGACAGCAAGGATGCCTTATTCAAGGCGGTCATTCAGGAAGGCATCATGCCGGTGGTCGCCGAAAATGAGGCGATTGCAGCGCAGCACACCGGCAGCAGCTGTGACCTGCTCGCCAAATTACTGGACAACTGGTGGGCAAAAATTGGCCTGACCGAATTTGCCGGTATCCCTAAACTAATGATTGCTGAAGCCCGTAATTTTCCTGAGGTGGCTCAGTTCTATTACGAAAACGTAATTCATCGCGGTCGTGCGCTGATCGGATCAGCCCTAAAGCGCGGCATTGATTCCGGAGAGTTTCGCGAGATGGACGTCGATACAGCGATCGATGTCGTTATTGCCCCGATTCTTATGTTGGTTATCTGGCGATTTTCCATGGGGTGCTGTCAAAATCATCAGGCAGACGCCAAGCTCTACCTCAAAATCCACATGGACATTCTGCGCCAGGGGCTGACTCAGACCATTTCCGAGAGTCAGGTATAATGAACTTTTGTCAGAACCAATATATTAGCTTGTGCTAATATTAAGCCTGCGGAGACCCACATGAATATCGAGCAAGCACGCTTCAACATGATCGAACAGCAAATCCGGCCTTGGGATGTTCTGGATCCGGCCGTTCTCGACCTGCTATTTGTTGTGAAGCGTGAGGATTTTGCCCCTAGCGCTTACCGGAATCTTGCTTTCGCTGACATGGAAATTCCACTCGGCAGCGGTCAGGTTATGCTGGCGCCAAAAATTGAAGCCAAGATGCTGCAAGAACTCGTTCTCAAGAATACCGACAAGGTACTTGAGATTGGTACCGGCAGCGGCTACATGGCAGCCCTTCTGGCAGCACGCGCTGAGCACGTTGTCACCGTTGAGTCCCGCAGCGAACTGGCTGACACGGCCAAGAAAAACCTACAAGAAGCCGGCGTCAACAACGTGACAGTTGAAGTCGGTGATGGCGCTCACGGCTGGTCAGCCAGCGGCCCTTTTGATGCGATTGTTGTTTCCGGCTCGGTACCTACAGTTCCTGATGCGCTGCTCAAGCAATTACGCGTTGGTGGCCGGATGGCCATCGTGGTTGGTCAGGCGCCAGTAATGGAAGCCCAATTAATTACCTGTTCTGCTGCAGGCGTCTACAACACCGTTATCCTGTTTGAAACAGTGATTCCTGCACTTGACGGCATTGCTGCTCAAAGCGGTTTTTCATTCTGATGAAACAGATTAGCGTACAGCAACTGGCAGAATGGCTGGCTGATGAAAATCAGCCCCGGCCGTTCCTGCTTGACGTGCGCGAATCTGCAGAACTGGAAGTGTGTCACTTACCGGGAGCCAAGCATATTCCTATGCATTTGATCCCGATACGACATAGCGAATTGCCCTCAGATCAGGAAATCGTCGTAATTTGCCATCATGGTGGCCGAAGCATGCAGGTTGCGTCATTTCTTGAGCGCAATGGTTTCGAACAGGTGCACAACCTAACGGGTGGCGTTGATGCTTGGGCCATCAGTGTTGATCCGACAATGCGTCGCTACTGAGACTCGCATGAAAAAAATCGCCTGGCTGCTATTCGCTTCATTTACCGCGACACCACTCTTCGCTGCAGACCTGCTGCAGGTTTATCGCGACGCGCAGACTAATGACCCCAACTTCGCTGCCGCGCAAGCCACTCTGAATGCTGGCCGCGAAAGAATGCCGCAAGGTCGTGCCGGTTTATTGCCGAGTCTGACGCTTTCAGGCAACACCGTTTGGAATGAGAACGACGTTTCAATCAGGACCAACTCGGCACTGAGCGGCAGCCCTCGCTTTAACAGCAATGGCTATCAACTCACCCTGTCACAGCCGTTGTTCCGCTGGCAAAACTGGGTCACTTATGACCAGTCGAAGATTCAAGTAGCGCAAGCAGAAGCGAATTTTGCGCTGGCCAAACAGGATCTAATCCTACGGGTTTCGCAGGCTTACTTTGATGTCATTTACGCCAATGAAAACCTGAAGGCTGTCCGCGCCAACAAGTCTGCTATCGGGCAACAGCTCGAATCGGCCAAGAAAAACTTTGAAGTGGGCACTGCCACCATTACTGACAGCCACGAAGCGCAAGCCCGCTTTGATCTGGCCATGGCACAGGAAATTGCCGCAGAAAGCGATCTTGAGGTCAAAGAGCGCACCTTGCAGGCAATTATTGGTCAGGAACCCAGCCCACTCGCTCCGCCGCGCAAGGACGCTCAGCTTTCACCGCCGCAACCCAACGATATGAAGCAGTGGGTGGCCGCAGCAGAAAAAGACAGCATCACGGTTCAGGTACAGCAAGCCAATGCGGACATCGCATCACGCGAAATTGACAAGCAACGTGCCGGCCACTATCCAACGGTGGACCTCGTCGCCAATATGGGTTCAGCCAAATCATTTGGTTCAACCTCGATTGGTCTGCTTGATACCGACTACCAAAACGTCGGCATTCAGGTCAGCATCCCGATTTTCCTCGGTGGACAGGTTGTCTCGAAGCAGCGCGAAGCAGCCGCCAACAGTACTGCAGCACAATCAAACCTTGAAGCAGCACGCCGTAACGCAGCGCTGTTCGCACGCCAATACTATTTGGGTGTGGTTAACGGACTAGCTCAGGTTCGTGCTTTGAAAGCGGCACTGGTTTCATCGCAATCTTCGCTCGACTCAAACAAACTCGGTTATGAAGTTGGCGTCCGGATCAATATCGACGTATTGAATGCCGAAAATCAGGTTTACGTCACCCGGCGCGACCTAGCCAAAGCAACACTGGACACGCTGATGGCCCAGCTAAAGTTGAAAGCCACCGTCGGCGCACTCAGCGAAGACGATGTCGTTCAGCTTAACGCGCTGCTTGACCCGACCAACGCGAAATAAGATTCACCATACGCCCGGCAGCCCCCTGATGGCTACGGGCAAAATGGCTGGCGGATGAACGCATCGCGGCCAATTCGATTTTTGCCAAAAACAGGCTGTGCACCGTAGCAGCCAAAATTTCCGCAGTATCAACCCGCCGCGCTGCACCAGCGGCAATTGCATCCTCAGTGGCCTGCAGGAAATTAAAGGTGTGCGGCCCGACCAGCACCGGGCAGTCGCAGGCGGCTGCCTCGATCAAGTTCTGCCCGCCAAGCGGCAACAAACTGCCGCCAACATAGGCCAGATCAGCCATTGCGTAATAGGCCGCCATTTCGCCCATGCTGTCGCCCAACCAAATTTGGGTATTCGCGTCCGGCAACCCCTGACTGCGACGTTTCACCACCATGCCGGATGGCTCAAGCAAACTAGCAACAGAGTCAAAGCGCTGCGGATGGCGCGGCACGATAACCAGCATGGCATCACCCGCTGGGTTCTGGCGCCACGCTTCGAGAATCAAAACCTCCTCGCCTTCCCGCGTACTCGCCGCCAAAAAGACTGGCCGCAATCCCAGTGCAGTTCGCCACGACTGTCCCAACGCAATTTTTTCGGGCGATGGCGTAACGTCAAACTTCAAATTACCCACCACCGCCACCTCACCCACGCCCAAGCCTTGCAAGCGTTCCGCGTCACCTTTCGTCTGCGCCGCCACACCACTTAAGGCCCGAAATGCCGGGCGAACCAGCGCATCAAACTTGCCGTAGCCCCGCGCCGAACGCGCCGACAATCTGGCGTTAGCCAACATCACGGGAACCTCAGCTTTTGTTGCGGCGGCAAGCAGATTGGGCCAGATTTCAGTTTCCATCAGCACACCAAAGGCCGGCGAGAAATGCCGAAAGAACCGGCTCACCGCCCCCGGGTAATCGTAGGGCAGATAGGCTTGAATCACCGTATCGCCATAAACCTGAAGTCCGGCTTCACGGCCGGTTGGCGTCATCCCGGTCAATAAAATCTGATAGCCCGGCCATTGCGCCTGCAAGCCCTCTATCAAGGGCTGCGCAGCGCGAGTTTCACCGACTGAAACGGCATGCACCCAAATCAGTTTATCGGGTGCGGACTGTTGATAAAACCCGTAACGCTCAGGCAAATTCCTCAAATACGCCGGTTGCAAGCGGGCGCGCCAGAGCAGGCGCAACCAGATCAGCGGCGTAATGAGATAGAGCAGGATCGAATAAATCAGGCGCGCCATCAGCCCAGCACCAAGGCCAGCTCATCCAACACGTCTTCTGGCGTGGGGATTTGGGCTTTGCCACCGAGATTACGGAAAAATCCGGCACCCAAAACCCCGGTTAAACCGGGATCAGTCGCAGTGTAAATTGCCACCGTCGGAACCTTCAACGCCACAGCGAGATGGGTCAGCCCGGTATCTACGCCAACAACGGCCGCACTACCGGCCAGGACCGCAGCCAATTGAGGAATATCGAGCTTCGGCGCAGCAACCGCACCGGGAATGACACCAGCCAACCGCGCCGCCCGCTCCCGCTCAATCGGGCTACCACCCGGCAAAACCACCGCGCAACCCAGCGATTTCAAGGTCTGGCCGAGCAACTGCCAGTGCGTTTCCGGCCACAACTTGTCATCACGACTGGTCGCTGTAAGGCAAGTTACGTAAGGCTGATCTGGCAGCCAATCGAGATTTGCCACCGGACTACTGATGCCGTAATCCGGCGCTCCGGGAAGCGTATAGCCCAATGCGGCGGCGGCCAACTCACGATTCCTGACCACGGCATGCGCCTGCGTTGAAACCGGAAACTGGTGTTGATAAAAACTGGCCGAAACCGACTCACGAGCGGATGCCGCATCGTATCCAGAAACCGGCCCATTCGCCTGACGCGCAATCAAGGCACTTTTCAACAAGCCTTGCGTATCAAGCACCAGATCATAAGACGCAGCTTTCATACATGAACGAAAAGCGCCGATCTCCCGCCAGGTTGCGGCCTCAAACAAAGCCTTGCGCCAACGTCGCACCGCCACCGGAATAATTCGCTCAACACCGGGGTGTAGGCGCGGAATAGCCGCGAAATTTTCTTCTACGCACCAGTCCACCGTAGCATTTGGCAACTGTCGGCGAATGTCGCTGACCACCGGCAAATTATGAATGACGTCGCCGAGCGAGGAAGTTTTCACGAGCAAGATACGCATCGGCAGATAAAATGACGTCTTTTAAAAGCGTCCATTATAAATGCCCGAATCGCGCCAGCCGCTTTCTGTTGTCATCATTACGCTCAATGCTGCGACCCAACTTGAGGCCTGCCTTGAAAGTGCGCGCTTTGCCGAGGAGATTATTGTCGTCGACTCGGGCAGCACGGATGGCACGCAAGCATTGGCTGAACGACATGGCGCCCTGGTGGTTCAGCAAGACTGGCTGGGTTTTGGGCCGCAAAAACAATTCGCTGTTGAGGCAGCAAAACACGACTGGGTGCTCTGCCTCGATGCCGACGAACGCGTTAGCCCAGCCCTGCAGGAATCCATCGTTTTTGCCCTAAAAGCACCGTGCACCGTAGCATTCCGTTTCCCACGCTGTAACCGCTTTCTTGGCCGCTATTTGAAGCATGGCGAAGGCTACCCGGACTGGTCGCTACGCCTATTCGACCGCCGCCAGGCCCGCTGGTCAAAAGATGCTGTGCACGAAAAAGTAGAAACCAGTGCCGACATTGGCGAGCTGACCGGCGACCTGTTACACGATTCGGCAGAATCAATCGCCAGCTATCTGAGCAAACAAAATCGCTACACCACCTTAGCGGCTGAAATGGCGATCAAATCAGGAAAGCGCACCGGATTTGCACAAATTGTGCTTAGTCCGCTGGTCCGTTTCATCAAGTTTTATTTCATCCGTCAAGGCTTTCGCGATGGATTACCGGGCTTAATCCACATTGCGATTGGTTGTTTCAACAGCTTTTCGAAGTATGCAAAGATGCTCGAGCAACAAAAATCAGACGCTTCGCTGCGGTAAAATGCAGGCTCTTGTTTCCAAGGTAATTCCGTGAAAATTCTTGTCACCGGCGCCGCCGGATTTATCGGTATGTCCACTACGCTGCCTCTGCTGGCGCGCGGCGATGAAGTAGTCGGCATCGACAACCTCAATGACTATTACGAAGTCAGCCTGAAGGAAGCTCGACTGGCGCGCCTGACCGGCCATGCCAACTTCCGCTTCATCAAAATGGACATTGCCGACCGCCCGGCCATGGAACAGCTTTTCGCCAACGAGAAATTTGATCGCGTTATCCACCTTGCGGCGCAGGCCGGGGTGCGTTACTCAATCAAAAACCCGAATGCCTATGTCGATAGCAATCTGGTCGGATTCGTCAATATTCTCGAAGGTTGCCGCCATAACAAGGTCGCCCATCTGGTTTATGCCTCCAGTTCCAGTGTCTATGGTGGCAACACCAAGATGCCATTCTCGGAACACGACAGCGTCGACCACCCTGTCAGCCTCTATGCCGCGACCAAAAAAGCCAACGAGCTGATGGCGCACACTTACAGCCATCTCTATAATTTACCGACCACCGGCCTGCGCTTTTTTACCGTCTATGGCCCCTGGGGGCGCCCCGACATGTCGCCCTTCCTGTTCGCCGGTGCCATGCTGGCCGGACGGCCGATTGATGTTTTCAACCACGGCAACATGCGGCGCGACTTTACGCATATCAACGACATCGTCGAAGGCGTAATCCGCACAATGGACCGTGTCGCTGAACCCAATCCGGCATACCAGTCAGATGAAGCCGACCCGGCAACCAGCCACGCACCCTACCGCGTATTCAACATCGGCAACAATGATCCGGTGCAGCTGCTCGACTTCATTGGCGCAATCGAATCTGCCCTCGGCATCACTGCTGAAAAACGTTTTCTCCCAATGCAGGATGGCGATGTCCCGGCCACCTTTGCTGACACCCAATTGCTTAACGAATGGGTAGGCTTCGCACCTTCCACCCCGATCCAGCAAGGGGTCGATAATTTTGTCGCGTGGTACCGCGACTATTACAAGCTTTAAGGACTCATTATGTGTGGCATCGTTGCAGCTGCAGCTGCTCAAAACATCGTTCCGGTACTGGTCGAAGGCCTGAAAAAACTCGAATACCGGGGCTATGACTCAGCCGGTTTGGCTGTCATTGCCGGCTCGAGCATTGAGCGCGTCCGCTCAGTCGGCCGCGTCGCTGAACTTGAGGCCGGGTCTGCCAACACGCAATCCGTCACTGGCATCGCCCACACCCGCTGGGCCACCCACGGAGTCCCCTCAGAGCGCAATGCCCATCCCCACGTTTCCGGCACTATCGCCGTCGTCCATAACGGCATCATCGAAAACTACGAAAGCCTGCGTACCGAACTCACCGCACAAGGCTATGTTTTCACTTCAGATACTGACACCGAAAGCATCGCCCACCTGCTTGAGCGTACGCTCAAGACCGAACCGGATCTCTTCAAAGCGGTGCAAATCACCTGCCGCCAGCTGATCGGTGCTTACGCCATCGCCGTCATTGACCACACCCAACCCGGCAAAGTCATCGTAGCCCGCGAAGGCTCGCCTTTGCTACTAGGCGTTTCGGATACCGGCAACTACGCCGCTTCCGACGCTTCGGCTCTGTTGCAGGTTACCCGCAACATGGTCTATCTGGAAAATGGCGACATTGCCGAGCTGACCGCGAAAGCTGTCAGGATCACCCGGCTCGACGGCACACCGGTTGAGCGTCCGGTCCATGTTTCCCAACTCTCTGCAGCCGCCGTCGAACTGGGCAATTACCAGCACTACATGCAGAAAGAGATTTTCGAACAGCCGGAAGCGCTGGCCAACACGCTCGAAATTGTCGGTGGTAGCAAAACCATACAACCCGGCATTTTCGGCGCAGAAGCCGCCAATATCCTCTCTGATATCGACTCGATCCTGATTCTTGCCTGCGGCACCAGCAGTCACTCCGGCTACACTGCACGTTACTGGCTCGAAGCCATTGCCGGCATTCCCTGCAATGTCGAAATCGCCAGCGAATATCGCTATCGCACCTCAGTCGCCAATCCACGGCAATTGATTGTCGCGATCTCTCAATCGGGTGAAACCGCCGACACGCTGGCCGCATTGCGCCACGCCAAAGCACTAGGACAAACCAAAACACTCGCCATCTGCAACATGCCCGAATCAGCCATCGTCCGTGAATGCGCCCTGCGCTTCATCACCCGCGCCGGCCCGGAAATCGGTGTCGCTTCAACCAAGGCCTTCACCACCCAGTTAGCTGCACTATTCCTGCTCGTCCTCGTTAGCGCCAAAGTCAAAGAGCGGCTAACTACAACACAGGAAAGCACCTACATTGATCAACTGCGCCATCTGCCGGTTGCAGTGAATAAAGTGCTGCAACTGGAACCAGCGATCAAAATTTGGGCCCAGCGTTTTGCCGATAAGCACCATGCGCTCTTCTTGGGACGTGGCCGCCATTATCCGATTGCTCTCGAAGGGGCCTTGAAGCTCAAAGAAATTTCCTACATCCACGCTGAAGCTTATCCAGCCGGAGAGTTAAAGCATGGCCCCCTGGCGCTGGTCGATGCCAATATGCCGGTCATTTCGGTGGCGCCGAATGACCAGTTGCTCGACAAGCTTAAATCCAACCTCAAGGAAGTTCAGGCCCGTGGTGGCGAGCTTTATGTTTTTGCCGACGCCGACTCGGAAATTCAATCTTCCGAAGGAGTGCACGTCATGCGCCTCCCCGAGCACTATGGTGAGCTGTCACCTATCCTCCACGTCATTCCGTTGCAACTTTTGTCCTATCACGTCGCACTGGTGAAAGGCACGGACGTGGACAAGCCGCGCAACCTCGCCAAGTCGGTCACGGTGGAATAATGGCAACCTATGCAATCGGCGATATTCAAGGCTGCTATGACGCCTTGTGCCGTTTGCTCGATAGTTGCAGCTTCGATCCGGCCAATGATCGCCTCTGGCTGGTTGGCGATCTGGTCAATCGTGGCCCGCAGTCACTTGAAACCCTACGCCTGATCAAATCTTTAGGCTCATCAGCCATCACCGTACTGGGTAACCATGACCTATACCTGCTGATGGTGGCTGAAGGTGGTGCCAAATTCCGCGGTAAAGATGACACCCTGCAGCCAATATTTGACGCGCCTGACTGCAGCGAACTGCTTGATTGGCTGCGGCATCAGCCCCTCTGTTATACCGAAAATGAATACTGCCTGATTCATGCCGGCCTACTGCCACAATGGACTGCGACACAAGCCAGAGAGCTATCCCGTGAGGTCGAAGCCGTCATGCAAGGCTCGGACTACCGTGAATTCATCCTCAACCTCTGGGGCAGCGAACCGGCGGGCTGGTCAGATGACCTCACCGGCTGGCCGCGCCTCCGGGTGATCGTCAATGCCATGACCCGCATGCGCTTTTGCACACCAGATGGCGTCATGGAATTCAAGGCAAAGGGAAAGCTGAGCAATGCACCCGCTGATCACATTCCTTGGTTCGATGCGCCAAACCGCCAAAGCGCAAATTCCGTGCTGGTCACAGGGCACTGGTCAGCCTTGGGTCTAAAAATCACACCCAATCTACTGGCTTTGGATTCCGGGTGTTTGTGGGGTGGGCATTTAACCGCACTGCGCCTCGAAGACCGGCAGGTTTTTCAGGTCACGTGTTCAATAGAGGAAGCTCTGCAGCTAAAGTAATTGCCTGTCTTGCAGCACTGGCAACCTGACGCCTATCCTCACCCGCCAGACCTAACACTGGCGTGCTAATCACTTTCGCCACCAAACGCTTACGGCCAATAATCTCCCCTGTGCATTGCCCTAAAGAGATATCGCCATCGTAACGCGGCGCCAAGCTACGTTCGCCATTAGGTTCCCAATAGGATATTGCCAGCGGCAACACCGGGTAGCCTTCAGCCAGAGCAGGCTGGATCAATGCTGCATGAAAGTGCTGAACATGGGTTCCATCTGTCGTGGTTCCCTCAGGAAATACGGCAACATATTTTTTGGCCGCCAACAGCGAGGTAATCTGCTGACCGATTTCCCGGGCATGACCACGACTGCCGCGTTTGAGAAACACCGTATCATTTTTGGCTGCCAGCCAGCCAATAATCGGCCACTGACGCACCTCTGCCTTCGAAACAAATGCCACCGGCAACACGGAGCTGATAATAAAAATATCAATCCAGGAAATATGATTCGCCACCACCAATGCACCGGGAGTCAGATTGCTCAAATCGGCTTCAACTCTAACGCCAAGCGCATGCAACACTGATCTCGACCAACGTGCAACCAGCCATCGCCGGACTTTGGCGCTGGCCAGTGGAAAAACCAGCAACACGATCAGCAGCCCAACCGTCGTTGCACACGCCAGGGCGCCCCAACGCAATCCACGAATTAGATAACTAGTTTGATTCAGCACTTTTCCCCAGGAAGTGTTTGGCGTAACGACTCGACAAGCGGCTCATTGGCAGCAGCATTGGCAAGTCAGCCGTATTGAAATCAGGATCCCAAGCCGGATCACCGCAAATCCAAGCCCCTGCACGCAGATAGCCTTTGATCAAGGGAGGTGTTTCTGCTGGTCGCTCATGCTGCAAAGCAGCCAATGGCAAGGGACAGCGAGGGAACACCCGATACTCAAGCGGGCCTAAATGATCTGCAAGTTGATTATACAAGCTGGCCGCCTCATGACCGCCGTCTGCCATGCTAATCGAGGCACAGCCCATCAAGTAGTCATAACCGCGTTCTGCCATGTAATTTGCCAGCCCGCCCCACAACAAAGTAATCGTGCTACCTGTTCTGTAATCTGGATGAACGCAGGAACGACCGATTTCGACCAAACGTGAGCGCAGATGATGAAACCGGGTCAGATCAAACTCGTTTTCAGAATAATAACCAACCTGCTGCGCTTTTTCCGGAGACAAAATCCGGTAGGTTCCAACCACCTCACCGCTATTTAGGTCACGAACGATCAAATGCTCACAATAGGGATCGTAAATATCGTGATCCACGCCGGGAATACGACTTTGTAAATTCGCCCCCATCTCTCCAGCAAACACGTTATAGCGCAAACGTTGAGCTTCCAGCACGTCGCTAGTCGTACGGGCAAAACTGACGGCAAGCGCAGGACGATGCCGCTGACTTGAAGTAACTGCATTTTGTCTTAGTTCCATGCTGATCTCCTTATTAGGCAGAACCAGCATGGAAGAGCGACGTTACATCGCTATTTCAGGATTTTGACTGAACGATGTCAGCACAACTCAATTACCAGGGCAACGATCCAAATGCCTGCTCAAATTTAGCAGCAATCTCCTCACGGCGTGGCTGGTGATTCTGCCCGCCGCGATGAGCAATCTTGATAGACCCCATAACCGAGGCAAGGCGACCTGTTTTTTCCCAATCATAGCCATTGGCGATGCCGTACAACAAACCAGCACGATAGGCGTCACCGCAGCCTGTCGGGTCTAGCAACTGATCAGCTTCTACGCAGGGAATATTGATACATTGGCCGTCAGCACGAATCTCCGAACCATCACCACCCTTCGTCACAATCAGTGCCTTCACTTCGGTTGCCAACTGATCGAGACTACGGCCGGTACGGTCACACAAGAGCTTGGCTTCATAGTCATTAAAACAGGCGTATTCAGCCAGTTTCATGAACTCAAGCAAGTCATCGCCGCTAAACATAGGCAAGCCTTGGCCCGGATCAAAGATAAATGGCAGGCCTGCTGCTGCAAAATCTCGTGCGTGCTGCATCATGCCCTCACGACCATCCGGCGCCACGATGCCAAGCTTGGCCGATGCGACATGCTCAACTTTATTGAGGTGCGAAAAACTCATTGCCCCCGGGTGAAATGCGGTGATCTGGTTATCATCAAGATCGGTTGTAATAAAAGCTTGAGCCGTAAACCCACCCGGCACATGGCGCACGTGTTGACGCGACAAACCTAGTTTATCGAGGCGATCAAAATAAGGGCCAGCATCATCACCCACCGTCGCCATAATGGTCGCATCACCCCCCAAGAGCATCAGGTTATACGCAATATTGCCGGCACAACCGCCAAACTCCCGGCGCATCTCGGGCACCAGAAATGCCACGTTCAGAATATGAATCTGCTCCGGCAAAATATGATTTTTGAACCGGTCAGGAAAGACCATGATGTTATCGAAGGCCAGGGAACCGCAAATGAGTGTTGTCATAGTCTTTAAGGGTAAAAAAGATAAAGTCGGTAACCAGCGGCGCCGATGTCCTTGGCTTCAATCCAAAGTTTGATTGCAATTTCACCATTGGCCGGAAAACTGGCCGACTCAGTTGCCGGCGGCAGATACTCAACTGCCCGCAATACACGACGAGAAACGACCTTGTCTCCCGTATCAGTAAAGGTCAATTCTAACGCTGGCCAGTCTTGAGCATAGTTGGCACGATTATGCAGCGTTGCCTGTAAAACAAAAAGTCCGCGCGCATTGTCTGACTGCAAATCGGAGCTTTCAATCGAGACCCACTCAGCATTCCTGGGCAAGGGAACCTCAACCGCCGCAAGCTGATAAAGACCCGTCAAAACGGGAAAACGTTGGGCCAACTCAGTACGAAAATGGAGTGCGATCTGAACCAACAAAGCCATCGCCAACAACAAGGAAAAGACGACGAATGGCCAAACGGCATACTGTGGTTTTTCCGCTTCAAACCCACCGAGCCCCTGTGCGGCGAGCGGACCAGCCGCCCAACGATTATAGGCAGGCGTATCGGCCAATTCCCGAGCAGCCATCAATCCAGCCTCACGCGCAGCCATTGCTGACTCTTCAGGCGTTTCCGCCAGCAACTCGACCGTAGCCTGCTGTACCGAAGGTAATTCGGATGCCACCTCAACCTCTAGCGCCTTTTCGGGCTCAGGCTCAGATTGAACAACAGTAAAACTTGGCTCCGCTACAGCGGGCATAACCGGAGATGTTTCAGGAACAAGATGAGCGTTCAGCTGCACTACAGGCGCTGGCATTTCGTGAAAAGCTGGCGCGGACTTTTGCTCCTCAGCCGCAGTCACACTTTCGGTCAAGAAATGATCAAAAGCGTTAAAAACCCCCTGACATTGGCCGCAACGGACCTTGCCCGCCTTGAGGCGTAACTGCTCGGAGGTGACACGAAAAACCGTGCTACAAACCGGGCAGCGAGTCCGCATCAGGGCTTCACTCCGCTCAGGCAAACCCAATCTTCGCGGGTATCAGCCACCTTCATGGGTAACCACTGGGCATAAATCCCAATAATTTCTTCAGCTTGTTCACGAAGGATTCCAGACAAAGCTAGCCGCCCACCAGAACGAACATGGGCGCAAATTGCCGGGGCTAAAACCCGTAGTGGATTGGAAAGGATATTTGCCACCACCAAATCATACTCGCCAGCAACTGGCTGAGCTGAGTCCGCAAACAAGGCGACCACACCATTACGTTCGGCATTTGCACGCGCTGACTCAACTGCCTGCGGGTCGATATCGACACCAGCCACCCGGCCAGCGCCCAAACGTGCTGCTGCAATCGCCAGAATCCCAGAGCCACAGCCATAATCGAGCAAAGTGGACGACTCTGTCACGTTACCTTCCAGCCACTCCAGACAAAGCCGGGTAGTTGGATGCGAGCCTGTACCAAAAGCCATTCCGGGATCAAGAATCAAATTAATCGCCGCCGGATCGGGGGACTCATGCCATGAAGGCACAATCCAGAGTCGATCCGAGACTTTAATCGGGTCAAACTGAGACTGGGTCAACTGAACCCAGTTTTGCTCAGCAACTGCTTCAATAGAATAAGCTGGGACTTCAGCCAAGCCAATCATTGCCACGGCATCAGCAAGCAACGCAGCCACATCAGCATCTGCTTCAAGCAAAGCGATGACGCGAGAATGCATCCAGCCGGGGGAGTTTACCGAACCCGGTTCACCGAACTGCGGCTGTTCATCCGGCGTACCCGCATCAGCATCCTCAATTGAGGCAGACAATGCACCGGCATCAATCAAGGCATCGCACAGCGGCTCCGCATGCGATGCATCAGTTAGAAAAGTGACACTTTGCCAACCCATCGATTATTTCTTTACCTCGCCCTTATCGGCGAGTTTCTGTTCAAGATAATGAATGTTAGTGCCACCTTCAATGAACCGCGCATCCTGCATCAATTCTTGATGCAGAGGAATATTGGTTTTGATTCCCTGAATGCTCATTTCAGATAGCGCGATACGCATACGGCGAATGGCTTGCTCGCGGGTATCACCATAAGCGATCACCTTTGCGACCATGGAGTCGTAATGTGACGGTACGGTATAACCTTGATAAATATGCGAATCAACCCGAATACCGGGGCCACCTGGCGGATGATAAAACTCGATCTTGCCGGGACATGGCACGAACGTGAAGGGATCTTCGGCATTAATGCGGCATTCGATTGAATGCCCACGAAACTCGATGTCCTTCTGCTTGTAACGAAGTTTCTCGCCAGCAGCGACACGAATCTGTTCCTGAACAATATCGACACCAGTGATCAACTCGGTCACCGGATGTTCAACCTGAACCCGTGTATTCATTTCGATGAAATAAAACTCACCGTTTTCATAAAGGAATTCAAAAGTGCCTGCGCCGCGATAACCAATCTTGCGACACGCTTCAGCACAACGCTCACCAATACGGCTGATCAGTCGAGCCGGAATATGTGGCGCCGGCGCCTCTTCGATCACCTTTTGGTGACGACGCTGCATCGAGCAATCACGCTCACCGAGGTAAATCGCGTTCTTATATTCATCGGCCAATACCTGAATTTCCACGTGGCGCGGGGATTCCAGATATTTTTCCATGTACACCGCAGGATTGCCGAAGAAGGTGCCTGCCTCCTGGCGCGTCATCCCGACTGCATTGACCAACGCTGCTTCGGTATGCACAACACGCATACCACGGCCACCACCACCGCCCGCCGCCTTGATAATGACCGGATAACCCACTGCGCGAGCAATACGAACAATTTCCTTCGGATCTTCCGGCAAAGCGCCATCTGAACCCGGAACGCAAGGCACGCCAGCAGCCTTCATTGCATCTTTGGCAGAAACCTTATCGCCCATCAGACGAATCGTCTCGGCACGCGGGCCAATGAAGACAAAACCAGATGTCTCAACCCGCTCAGCAAAATCCGCATTCTCAGAAAGGAAGCCATAACCCGGATGAATTGCCTGAGCGTCGGTGACTTCAGCAGCAGAAATAATCGCTGGAACGTTCAGATAGCTCAGGGTGGAAGAAGCAGGGCCGATACAAACCGACTCATCGGCCAGCTTGACGTATTTTGCTTCGCGATCAGCCTCGGAATAGACCACCACGGTCTTGATCCCGAGCTCACGGCAGGCGCGCTGAATGCGCAATGCAATTTCGCCGCGATTGGCGATTAGAACTTTTTCAAACATGGCCATATCAGCCAATCACGAAGAGTGGTTCGCCAAATTCAACTGGCTCGCCATTGTCGAGCAGAATTGCCTTAATCACTCCGGAAGCATCCGCCTCAATCTCATTGAGCAACTTCATTGCTTCGATGATGCAGATGGTGTCGCCCTTGGTGACGCTCTGGCCGATTTGAACAAATGACTCAGCGCCCGGAGACGGGGAGCGATAGAAAGTACCTACCATGGGTGACTTGACCACATGACCCTCGACGACATCATCTTCCTCATCAAGATTCACAGAAGACACGACCGGCGCCGGTGCCGGCACAGCATAGTGTTGCTGCATAGGTGCGGCAGCCAAAGTGCCGTAATTTTTGACGATACGTACTTTCTCTTCGCCTTCGGTCACTTCCAGTTCAGAAATACCGGATTCCTGTACCAAATCGATGAGTTTTTTAAGTTTACGCAGATCCATGGAGACTCCCTTCAATATGCGCCGTAAAGACGCAAATGCCGACCGTAGCCGAACTATTCAATGTTAAGTTTGTTAAGCAGATATTCGAGGGCCAACAGATAGCCCTGATGACCCAAGCCACTAATTACCCCAATGGCCAGATCAGAAAAATAGGAATGCTGCCGGAAAGATTCCCGCGCATGAACGTTTGAGAGGTGCACCTCAACAAACGGGATCGCCACAGCCGCCAATGCGTCGCGCAGGGCAATGCTGGTGTGAGTGTAGGCCGCCGGGTTGATGATAATGGCCCGCACCCCCTGCTCACGAGCCGCATGAATACGCTCGATCAAGGCACCTTCGTGGTTGCTCTGAAAGACATCAAGATCAATTCCACCGCTTTCAGCCAGGCGAGAGAGAGAAATATTGATGTCAGACAAGGTCACCCGACCATAATAATCAGGCTCACGGGTACCCAGCAGATTGAGATTTGGCCCATGTACGACCAGAACGCGGGCTTTTTCGGCCGTTTTGGAAGTGGCTTTTCGCTTCGTCATAGCTGCAAGTTTGCCGTATTTAGCAGCAATTTGTCCAGTCTATTCGGCAATTAGCGCTCGCAAGGCAGGCGCACGAATACGGTCACGTTGGCGACCATCACGATATTTCAAACTCACCCGTTCAAGTTGAGGCGGCAAAATAATCAGGTTTGCATCAACGGTATCCGTTTGCATCACCAAGACAGCCTCTACGCGCTCATTTCGGGTTTCTGCATGGCCGACACCAATTCCCCGATTTAAAAGGAATATCTCTACCTCTTTTGCGCTATCGGCAAACAACAAAATATCGATATTGGAATACTCCCCGGCATTCCCCTCAAGCACCGACCCAGTAAGATAAGGATGAAACTGCTCAAGCAACTCCAGCAACTCGAGCGCGGTATGGCGCATCGCGGCGATCATCTTCACATGCTCATCATCCTGATACAGCCTGCGATAGGCATCCAGTTCCACATCGACATCAGTGTTATCAGGAAACGCCGTATCCTCAGGCAAACCGAGCTGCCGGATCGCCTTGCGTTTGGCCTGGTCATAATCAGAAATACCCTCCTCAGCCATCAGGCGCGCGGCGGCGTTGGCGACAGCGGCGCGAGTGCGGGTACTTGAACGTTGCCTTTCATGGCGGGGCATGGCGACTCGATCAGGGTAAAATCAAGCCCATTCTAACGGGTCTATGTGACATGCACATTCATATTCTGGGTATCTGTGGCACCTTCATGGGCGGCGTTGCGCAGCTCGCCGTCGCCGCTGGCCACAAGGTTACAGGCTGCGACGCCAACGT
>CAYRBE010000014.1:0-1387 GCA_964422345.1 uncultured Dechloromonas sp. | reverse complement strand
AATATGGCACCCGGCTTCCTGATCGGTGGCGTCCCGCTCAATTTCGGCGTTTCAGCCCGCCTTGGTGACACGCCATTCTTCGTCATTGAAGCTGACGAATACGACACAGCCTTCTGCGACAAACGCTCAAAATTCGTTCATTACAAGCCAAGAACCGTGGTTCTAAACAATCTCGAATTCGATCACGCTGACATCTTCAGCGATCTTGCATCGATTGAAACTCAATTTCACCACCTCGTTCGCACCCTACCGAGCACCGGGCTGATCGTCAGTAACGCTGAAGAAACCAGCCTTGAACGTGTTTTGGCGCGCGGTTGCTGGACACCGATCGAACGCTTTAACGATCCTTCAACCTACCGGATCAGCGGCGACGATGCCAGCGGTGAATTAGTACTTCATGGCCCGGCAGGTGAGATCGGCCGCACACACTGGGCACTTTCCGGTGACCATAACCGCGCCAATGCCTGCGCTGCACTACTCGCTGCCCGCCATGTTGGCGTACCGTTAGACAAAGGTCTGGAAGCCCTTTCCCGCTTTGTAAACGTGAAACGCCGCATGGAACTGCGCGGCGAAGTTCGCGGCATCACCGTATACGATGACTTCGCCCACCATCCCACAGCAATCACCACCACGGTGGCCGGCTTGCGTCGCAAAGTTGGTAGCGCAAGGATTCTCGCCGTACTCGAACCACGCTCCAACACGATGAAACTCGGCACCATGAAAAGCCAGTTGCCAGACAGCCTGCGTGAAGTAGATGCTGCATTCTGCTACGCCGCGAATCTAGGCTGGGATGCCCACGAAGCTCTCGCCCCAATGGGTGACAAAGCAGTTGTAATCGGCGATCTGAACCAGTTAGTGAGCCAGATCGTTGCATCGGCAAAGCCTGGTGACCATATTTTGGTCATGAGCAATGGTGGCTTTGGCGGCATTCACAACAAGCTGCTGGCCGCACTCGCCGGATGATCACACGGCGGCACTTCTTGCTCACCCTGCCGCTTTTGCTGGCAGGGTGCCGCAACAAGCGCCCGCCATTTCAAAACACCGACATTACCGGCACAAATATTGGCAGCGACTTCACCTTAACCGACTGCTACGGTGCACAAGCAAAATTAGCCAATTTCCAAGGCAAGGTCATCGTCCTGTTTTTCGGCTACACCAGCTGCCCGGACATTTGCCCAACAGCACTCGGCAAATTCGCCAACCTGATGCAACAACCCGGCATGACCGCGGAGACGGTTCAGGTCATTTTCATCAGCCTCGACCCGGCCCGCGACAGCCCCGAACGACTGTGCGAATACACCCACTGGTTCCACCCCAGCTTTATCGGCTTAACCGGCGATAGCGCCACAATCAACGAAATTGCCGCAAAATTTCGCGTCACCAGCAT
>CAYRBE010000013.1:1781-21487 GCA_964422345.1 uncultured Dechloromonas sp. | reverse complement strand
CAGTCGGTGCCTTACATGGATCGTCTCGACTACGTCTCCATGATGTGCAATGAGCATGCATACTGCTTGGCAACTGAAAAGTTGCTAGGGATTGAGGTGCCAATTCGCGGCAAGTACATTCGTACGATGTTCGACGAAATAACCCGTATTCTTAACCATCTGTTGTGGATTGGTTGCCATGCTCTCGACGTTGGCGCTATGACCATGGCGCTCTATACGTTCCGTGAGCGTGAAGATTTGATGGATGCGTATGAGGCGGTTTCCGGAGCGCGTCTGCATGCCGCATATTATCGTCCGGGTGGGGTTTACCGTGATCTGCCAGATCGCATGCCCCAATATGAAGAGTCGACTTGGACAAGCGCCAAGAAGGCTAAGGAGTTGAATGGAAATCGAGGTGGTTCATTACTCGATTTTCTTGAGGACTTCACCAATAGATTTCCTACCTACCACAGCGAATATCACACGCTTCTTACGGACAACCGTATTTGGAAACAGCGTTTAGTTAACGTTGGTGTTGTTACACCAGAGCGGGCTAAACAGATGGGTTTCACTGGTGCAATGCTGCGCGGTTCCGGTATTGCTTGGGATTTGCGTAAGAAACAACCTTATGCCGCGTACGATAAGGTGGATTTTGATATTCCGCTCGGTGTAAATGGCGATAGCTATGATCGTTATTTGGTTCGAATGGAAGAGATGCTTCAGTCCAATCGAATCATTAAACAATGTATTGATTGGTTGCGCAAAAACCCCGGTCCTGTGATCACTGAAAATCACAAAGTTGCTCCACCTTCACGTGAGAGCATGAAAACCAACATGGAAGAGTTGATTCACCATTTCAAACTCTTTACTGAAGGTATCCATGTTCCACCGGGAGAGGCTTATTCTGCTGTTGAGCATCCAAAAGGTGAATTTGGTATTTACTTCATTTCTGATGGCGCTAATAAGCCTTATCGGATGAAGATTCGTGCGCCAGGTTATGTTCATTTGGCGGGTATGGATGAAATGGCCAGGGGCCACATGATTGCCGACGTTGTTACAATTATCGGTTCCCAGGATATCGTTTTTGGTGAGATTGATCGCTGATGTTTTCTGCTGAAACCCTCCAAAAATTTGATCGCGAGGTTGCAAAATACCCGGCTGATCAAAAACAGTCAGCCGTAATGGCTTGTCTCGCACATGCTCAGGAAGAAAAAGGCTGGCTGCCGGCTGATGCAATAGAAGCCGTTGCGGTTTATCTTTCTATGCCGCCGATGGCTGCATACGAAGTTGCTTCTTTCTACAACATGTATGACCTTAAGCCTGTCGGTAAGTACAAAATTACTGTTTGTACTAACCTGCCATGTGCACTATCCGGTGGCAGAGATGCTGGCGAATATGTACAGAGCAAGCTCGGTATTGGTTATGGCGAAACAACGCCAGATGGAAAATTCACCTTGAAAGAAGGTGAGTGTATGGGCGCTTGTGGTGATGCACCAGTTTTGATTGTCAATAATCGTTCAATGTGTAGCCACATGCATCCAGAGCAGATTGATAAGCTCCTTGAGGAGTGCAAATAATGGCAATGCTCGGAGCGATTAATGGTTTGCTCATGGAAGGTCTGGATGGCGACAATACGTGGCGCCTGAAAGACTATGTGGCGCGTGGTGGTTACGCACAGTTACGCCGCATTCTAGAAAGCAAGATGACACAGGAAGAAGTCATCGGCGAGGTGAAGAAATCAGTATTGCGCGGTCGTGGCGGTGCAGGTTTCCCGACTGGTTTGAAGTGGTCTTTTATGCCGCGTTCATTCCCCGGTGATAAGTATGTAGTTTGTAATACCGATGAGGGCGAGCCTGGTACTTTTAAAGATCGCGACATCATGCGTTTCAACCCGCATTCAGTTATTGAAGGTATGGCTATTGCTGCCTTCGCAATGGGGGCAAATCGTGGTTATAACTACGTTCATGGCGAAATTTGGGAAACCTACCTGCGCTTTGAAGAAGCGTTGGACGAGGCGCGTGTAGCTGGCCTGATCGGTCAAAATATTCTGGGTTCAGGCTTTAATTTCGAGCTTTTTGCGCACCATGGCTATGGTGCATATATCTGCGGAGAAGAAACCTCGCTGTTGGAGTCGATTGAGGGCAAAAAGGGGCAGCCGCGTTTCAAGCCGCCTTTCCCGGCATCTTTCGGTTTGTACGGCAAGCCGACAACGATCAACAATACCGAAACTTTCGCCGCTATACCGTTTATTTTGAAAATGGGTGGTGAGGAGTTTTTAAATCTTGGTAAGCCTAACAATGGCGGCACCAAGCTTTTCTCCGTATCGGGCCATGTGAATCGCCCTGGTAATTACGAAATCCCACTTGGTACCCCATTCTCGACGCTATTAGAAATGTGCGGTGGGATGCGTGGCGGTCGTAAGTTGAAAGCAGTAATTCCTGGTGGTTCTTCAGCTCCGGTTATCCCTGGTGCAGTAATGATGGATACCACTATGGATTACGACTCTATCAGTAAAGCGGGTTCAATGCTGGGGTCGGGGGCTGTAATCGTGATGGACGAGACCGTATGCATGGTCAAGGCTCTTGAACGGCTTTCATTCTTCTATTACGAAGAGTCCTGCGGTCAATGTACACCGTGCCGAGAAGGTACCGCCTGGATGTATAAGATTGTTCATCGGATTGAGAATGGTCTGGGTAAGCCAGAAGACCTTGATTTATTGAATAGTGTGCTGGGTAATATTATGGGGCGTACAATTTGCGCTCTTGGTGATGCTGCAGCGCTTCCGGTACAAAGCTTCTTGAAGCATTTTGGCAGTGAGTTTGAATACCATATTGAGCATAAGAGTTGTCTTGTGCCCAAAGATATTCAACGAGCAGGCAGCAGCTTCCATCGGGCACCGGCTTAAGCCGCGTACCCTTCCAAGAATTAGATACGAACGAACTGGCTACAAGGCAGCGAAATGCTAGAAATCGAAATCGACGGCAAGAAGGCACAAGTGCCAGATGGCAGCACGGTGATGGATGCCGCGCAGCAAGTTGGTGTTTACATCCCTCACTTCTGCTATCACAAGAAGTTATCGATCGCGGCTAACTGCCGTATGTGCTTGGTACAAGTGGAGAAGGCACCAAAGCCGTTGCCTGCATGCGCCACCCCTGTTACCAACGGCATGAAAGTGTTTACCCATTCTGAGCTTGCCGTTAAGGCTCAAAAAGGGGTTATGGAGTTTCTGCTGATTAATCATCCGCTTGATTGCCCGGTGTGTGATCAAGGTGGTGAGTGTCAGTTGCAGGATATGTCGGTCGGCTATGGTCCAATGAAGAGCCGTTACACCGAAGAAAAACACGTGGTCTTCCACAAGAATGTTGGCCCATTGATCTCCATGCAGGAAATGAGCCGTTGTATTCACTGTACGCGTTGTGTACGGTTCGGCCAGGAAATCGGCGGTATCATGGAATTCGGGATGGCCAACCGGAACATGCATTCGGAAATTACGACCTTCCTTGGTCGCACGGTAGACTCCGAGTTGTCCGGGAATATGATCGACCTTTGTCCGGTTGGGGCGCTGACCTCGAAGCCTTTCCGCTATACAGCCCGTTCATGGGAGTTGCAACGTCGTAAGTCGATTAGCCCGCATGACTCGGTTGGTGCAAATTTAACGGTTCAGGTAAAGCACGATAATGTGATGCGCGTTCTTCCCCGGGAGAATGAGGCTGTTAATGAGTGCTGGATTTCTGACAAAGAGCGTTTCTCTTATCTCTCTCTTGGCTCTGATGAACGTTTGACCAAGCCAATGGTTAAACAAGGTGGCGAGTGGAAAGAAGTTGACTGGAACGTTGCACTGGACTACGTTGCACACGGTTTGAAGGATGTGGCGCGTGATAACGGTGGTGACTCAGTAGCCGCCCTTGCAGCGCAGTCTTCAACTCTTGAAGAGTTGTATCTGCTGCGTAAGGTGTTGAATGGCTTGGGTAGCGATAATTTTGATTTCCGTCCCCGTCAATCTGACTTTGCTTCTGATGCCAAGCGTGCTGGTACGCCTTGGTTGGGACTGAAACTTGCTGAAATTCAGGATCTGGATGGCGCTCTAGTTGTAGGCTCATTCTTGCGCAAGGATCACCCCTTGATTGCGCAACGTCTGCGGCAGGCCGCTAAAAAGTATACGAAAGTTTCTTTGATTTCCGTGGCAGGGGATGATCAATTGATCAATTTCCATGCTCAAGAAATCGTTGCACCTAATGCTTTGCTAGGCGCGTTGGGGGCTGTCGTTAAGGCAGCAGCTGAATTGAAGGGCGTGGCGTGCAGCGCTAGTTTGAACTCATTGCTGCCGTCTGAAACCAGTCAGAAAATTGCTCAAAGTCTGATCGATGGCGATAAGCGTTCGATATTCTTGGGTAATGCTGCGACGCAAAGTGCTGATGCAACTCAATTGCATGCGCTAGCCGTGGAACTTGGCGCCATTGTTGGGGCAACTGTTGGCTTCCTCGGAGAAGGGGCAAACACCGTTGGTGGTTACGTAGCCTCAGGGTCTAGTATTGCAAAAGGTGCTAACGGCCGCCAGATGTTTGAACAGAAGCGTAAAGCTTATGTTCTGATGGGTGTGGAGCCAGAGCTTGATTGTGCAAATCCCCAGCTTGCACTTGCTGCCTTGAAGGAAGCAAGTCTGGTTGTTTACATGTCTGCATTCAAGCATCAACCGGCGCTTGAATACGCCGATGTAATGCTGCCGGTTTCGCCTTTTACTGAAACCGCAGGAACGTTTGTTAATACCGAAGGTCTGGTACAAGGATTCAATGGTGTTGTGAAGCCAATGGGTGACTCCCGTCCAGCATGGAAGCTGTTGCGTGTTCTCGGCAATGTATTGAATATCCCCGGTTTTGACTATCAGACCAGCGAAGCTGTTCGTGACGAGATTCTCGGTGCTAACCGTGAGTTTGTTGCCGGTTTGGATAACGGGATTGCTGGTGTTGACATTCTTATTCAGGATGTGGAAACAGGGATCCAGCGTGTAGCCGATGTGCCGATTAATTTTGCTGACCCGCTGGCGCGTCGTTCAGTTGTGCTTCAGCAAACCGCTGATTCTGTGCCCCCTGTCGTTGGAATCAATCCGGTAACTTTGGAACAACTGGGACTCGTTTCCGGGGTCAAGGTGAAAGTCAAACAGGGTTCGGGCGTTGCCGTTCTTGATCTTCTTGTAGATAGCCGTGTTCCCGTCGGATGTGCGCGTGTTTCAGCGGCGCATATTTCAACTGCGATGCTTGGTGAAATGTTTGGCCAGATTTCTGTGGAGCGTGCATAAATGGACATGCTAATGAATCTTGGGCAAGGGGTATTCGGTAGCCTTTGGGTTGCTGTGTGGACTTTGATCAAAATAGTATTGATCGTCGCGCCGCTAATGCTCGGTGTTGCCTATTTGACGCTTGCCGAGCGTAAAGTAATTGGCTTTATGCAGGTTCGCATTGGTCCAAATCGTGTCGGGCCTTGGGGTTTGATTCAGCCGATTGCAGACGGTTTGAAGCTGTTGCTAAAGGAAATTATTGTACCGAGCAGCGCTAGTAAAGGTGTTTTCATTATCGCGCCAATGTTGTCGATTGCGCCCGCTTTGGCGGCTTGGGCAGTAGTTCCTTTTACTGATACGCTGGTTTTGGCCAATATTGATGCAAGCCTTCTCTATATTATGGCTATTACATCAATAGGTGTTTATGGCGTAATTCTTTCAGGTTGGGCATCCAATTCAAAATATGCATTTATTGGTGCGATGCGTTCAGCTGCACAGATGGTTTCTTATGAAATCGCGATGGGATTCTCGCTTATCTGTGTGCTGATGATTTCAAATAGTTTGAATTTGGTTGAAATCGTCACTGTGCAAGATACCGGACGGTTTGCAGATATTGGTCTCGGATTTTTGTCTTGGAACTGGTTGCCGTTGTTTCCGATGTTTATCGTTTATTTGATTTCCGGAACGGCAGAATTGAATCGCGCTCCATTTGACGTTGCCGAAGGCGAGTCAGAGATCGTTGCCGGCTTCCACGTTGAATATTCAGGTATGGCCTTCGCTCTGTTCTTCCTCGCAGAATACGCCAACATGATTTTAGTTGCGCTTCTGACCTCAATCCTGTTCCTTGGTGGGTGGCTCTCTCCTGTCGGTTTCTTGCCGGATGGGATCGTCTGGCTGCTGGCCAAGATGTCTTTCGTCTTGTTCTTGTTCCTCTGGTTCCGTGCCACCTTCCCGCGTTATCGCTACGATCAGCTGATGCGTTTGGGTTGGAAGGTGTTTTTGCCGATCTGCTTGATTTGGCTTGTTGTTGTCGGTGGCTGGATGATGTCACCGTTGAATATCTGGAAGTGAGGGGACAATCATGGGTTCGATGAAGGAAATCTTCAACAGCCTCCTCCTCAAGGAGTTGTTGAAAGGTATGTCGGTAACGGGCAAATATTTCTTTGCCAGAAAGATTACTGTTCAGTACCCTGAGGAAAAGACACCACAGAGCTCCCGTTTCCGTGGTTTGCATGCACTTCGCCGCTATTCAAATGGTGAAGAACGTTGCATCGCCTGTAAGTTGTGCGAAGCAATTTGCCCGGCATTAGCGATTACGATTGAAGCTGAACCGCGTGACGATGGGTCTCGTCGGACAACCCGTTACGATATTGATTTAACTAAGTGTATTTTCTGCGGCTTCTGCGAAGAGGCTTGTCCGGTAGATGCCATCGTTGAAACCCGTGTGTTTGAATATCACGGTGAAAAACGCGGCGATCTCTACTATACCAAGCAGATGCTTCTCGCCAATGGTGATCGTTATGAGTCGCAGATCGCTCAGGATCGTCAACTTGATGCGCCTTACCGCTAACAGGTACCAGTGATGGATTTCCAAACTTCCGTTTTCTATTTTTTGTCGGCAATTTTGATTTTTGCCAGCCTGCGAGTCATTACCTCCAGGAATCCTGTTCATGCTGCCTTACATCTTATACTCGCGTTCTTTACTTGCGGCGGTATCTGGGCGTTGTTGCAGGCTGAGTTTCTCGCGATTGCAATTATTCTCGTTTACGTTGGCGCGGTAATGGTGTTGTTCCTCTTCGTGGTCATGATGCTGGACATCAATATTGACCGTGTTCGTGAAGGGTTTTGGAATTATTTGCCGCTAGGTGCAACGCTCGGTATTTTGATGGCCGGAGAAATGGCTTTGGTTTTGGGTAGTAAGTATCTTCAGGTTCCTGCTGCAGATGTTATCGTCCCTGCCGGTGTGTCTAATACCAAGAGCATCGGTGCTTTGATGTTTAGTGATTATGTCTATCCGTTTGAACTTGCTTCCCTCGTGCTGCTCGTTGGCATGATCGCAGCAATTGTTCTTACCTACCGTGGGCCGAAAAAGTCTAAATACACCAATCCGAATCAGCAAGTCTTCATCAAGGCTAAGGATCGCGTTCGCGTAGTCCAAATGCCTGTTGAAAAAGACTGAATCACGGGGCCTCTATGCTTACTCTTACACTCTCTCACTTTCTGATTCTGGGCGCGATTCTTTTCGCAATCAGTGTGGTTGGTATATTTCTTAATCGAAAGAACTTGATTGTTCTGATGATGGCAATTGAATTGATGTTGCTTGCAGTTAATATGAATTTCGTGGCTTTCTCTCATTACTTACAAGATCTTTCCGGTCAGATTTTTGTGTTTTTCATCCTGACTGTCGCCGCCGCAGAAGCTGCTATCGGCTTGGCAATTCTGATTGTTCTGTTCCGCAACCTTAAGAGCATCCACGTGGATGACCTAAGTAGCCTGAAGGGTTAACATGGAAGTCCAAAAACTCTACCTTCTTGTACCGTTGGCGCCATTATTTGGTGCGATGATCGCCGGTTTGTTTTGTCGGATAATCCCGCGTTGGGTTGCTCACTCCGCAACCATTGCTGGTGTCGCAATTGCATTCTTGCTCTCGCTAATCATTTTCCAAGATGTCCAAGCGGGTAATACGTTCAATGGTACGGTCTACACATGGCTAACCAGCGGCGACTATAAGTTTGAAGTTGGCTTCATGATTGATACGCTGACAACCACAATGATGCTGGTTGTTACCTTCGTGTCACTGATGGTTCATATCTATACCGTTGGTTACATGAAGGATGATCCAGGATATAACCGTTTCTTCAGCTATATCTCGCTTTTTACCTTCTCGATGCTCATGCTGGTGATGAGCAACAACTTCATGCAGTTGTTCTTTGGTTGGGAAGCTGTTGGTCTGGTTTCTTACTTGCTGATTGGTTTCTGGTACACCCGTCCAACAGCTATTTTTGCCAATATGAAAGCCTTCCTGGTCAATCGTGTTGGTGACTTCGGATTTATTCTTGGTATTGGTCTGGTATTGGCTCACTTTGGTAGCCTTGACTATGTAACGGTTTTCCAGAAAGCCCCAGAGTTGTCTTCGACTACGGTGTCTCTCTTTGCTGATCGCGAATGGGCTACAGTTTCTTTGATGACGCTGACCTGTATCTGTTTGTTCATTGGCGCCATGGGTAAGTCTGCTCAGGTGCCATTACATGTTTGGCTACCTGATTCAATGGAAGGCCCAACACCAATTTCAGCGCTGATTCACGCGGCTACAATGGTTACAGCCGGCATATTTATGGTTGCTCGTATGTCACCGTTATTTGAGTTGTCGACCACAGCACTTTCTTTTGTCATGGTCATTGGTGCGATTACCGCCTTGTTTATGGGCTTCCTTGGCATCATTCAAAATGATATTAAGCGTGTTGTCGCTTACTCAACGCTATCTCAGCTTGGCTATATGACTGTTGCTCTCGGCGCTTCAGCATACTCGGTTGCCATTTTCCACTTGATGACGCACGCCTTCTTTAAAGCGCTACTATTCCTCGCGGCAGGTTCGGTAATCATTGGTATGCATCACGACCAAGATATCCGTAACATGGGTGGCTTGCGTAAGTACATGCCGATTACTTGGATCACTTCCTTGATTGGTTCGCTGGCTTTGATTGGTACGCCATTCCTTTCTGGCTTCTATTCCAAAGACTCAATCATTGAAGCAGTTGCTTTCTCAAATATTCCGGGATCGAGCTTTGCTTATTTCGCAGTGATGGCAGGTGTCTTCGTTACTGCTTTTTACTCATTCCGTATGTACTTCCTGGTTTTCCATGGCGAAGAGCGTTTTGGAAAAGCAGACGATGCCCATCATCACGAGCATCATGGGGATCATGACGATGAAGAGGCTTCGCATGATCACCATCATGGCTTAGCTCCGGGTCAAAAGCCGCATGAAACACCATGGGTTGTAACCTTACCGCTAGTGTTGCTTGCCATTCCGTCGATGATTCTAGGTTTTGTCGCAATAGGACCAATGGTTTTTGGTGATTATTTCAAGGGTGTGATTTTTGTTGATTCTGTAGCTCACCCGGCAATGATGCAATTAGCAGAGCATTTCCATGGCGCAGCTGCGATGGGAGTTCACTCACTCACGACTCTGCCATTTATTCTTGCGCTATCAGGTGTAGTCGTGTCTTGGTTCTTTTACATGAAACGCCCGGATATTCCGGCTGCAATTCAGAAGCGTTTCTCTGCAATTAATACCTTGCTAGAGAATAAGTATTACTTTGATGCGTTTAACCAGGCTGTCTTTGCTGGTGGATCCCGTCTTCTCGGTAAGATTTTCTGGCGTGGCGGTGATGTTGCAATCATTGATGGCTGGATCGTCAATGGTTCTGCAAAACTCGTTGCCAAGATTGCATCCATCAGCCGTTTCTTCCAGACCGGCTACGTCTATCACTACGCTTTCACCATGATCATTGGCGTATTTGTGCTAATGACTCTGTGGATCAACCGCGCATAGCGTGAAATATTCACGGAAAAGCAAGGAATAACATGTCGAATTACCCGCTGCTCACTTACGCCATTTGGCTCCCCATCTTTACGGGCCTGTTTGTATTGGCCTTTTTTGGATCAGATAAGAGTGCTCCACTCGCTCGTAAGGCATCTCTTTTTGGAGCTGCTGCCAGCTTTTTGGTAACAATTCCATTGTGGACTGGTTTTGATGTCGCTAATGGTGGCATGCAGTTCGTTGAACTACATAACTGGGTTCCTCGCTTCAACATTAATTACCACTTGGGTGTTGATGGTATTTCAATGCTCTTCGTAGTATTGAATGCCTTTATTACCATTATTGTTGTTGCTGCAGGGTGGGAAGTAATTCAAAAGAAAGTGGCTCAGTACAATGCTGCTTTTTTGATAATGTCTGGTTTGATGAACGGCATTTTCACCTCTTTGGATGGTGTCCTGTTCTATGTTTTCTTTGAGGCGTCACTGATCCCTCTGTATCTGATTATTGGTGTTTGGGGTGGTACTAACCGGGTCTATGCGGCATTTAAGTTTTTCCTCTACACCTTGTTTGGTTCGCTGCTCTTTCTGCTTGCCTTGATGTATTTGTTCGTCCAGTCAGGCGGTAGCTTCTCAATTCTTGAGTGGCACAAACTCCCGATTGCTCTTGGGCCGCAAATTTGGCTGTTTCTTGCTTTTCTTGTCGCGTTCGCTGTCAAGGTTCCAATGTGGCCAGTCCATACATGGTTGCCGGATGCCCACGTTCAGGCACCAACCGGTGGATCGATTGTCTTGGCTGCAATTGCATTGAAACTAGGTGCCTATGGTTTCCTTAGATTCTCGCTGCCTATTGTTCCTGATGCCTCTCATGAACTGTCTGGTCTTGTTATTGCGCTATCCCTGATTGCTGTGGTCTATATCGGATTTGTGGCACTTGTCCAAGAGGATATGAAGAAGTTGGTTGCTTATTCTTCAATTGCTCACATGGGCTTCGTCACACTTGGCTTCTTCATGTTCAGCCCGATGGGTATTGAAGGTGCTCTGGTTCAGATGATTTCTCACGGGTTTGTCTCAGGCGCCATGTTCTTCTGTATCGGCGTGATGTATGACCGTGTCCATAGTCGCCAGATCGCAGATTACGGTGGCGTGGTGAACACGATGCCAAAATTCGCCGCACTATTTATGCTTTTCTCCATGGCAAATGCTGGCTTGCCCGCAACTTCAGGTTTCGTTGGCGAATTCATGGTTATCCTTGGCGCTGTTAAGTTTAATTTCTGGGTTGCTTTCGCAGCTGCAAGCTCAATGGTTGTTGGCGCTGCCTATACGCTCTGGATGTACAAGCGCGTGATTTTTGGCGATGTCGCAAATCATCATGTTGCTGAATTGTCCGATGTTAATAATCGCGAGTTTGCCATTCTTGGCGTTCTGGCCATTTGTACCCTTTGGATGGGCTTGTATCCGCAGCCATTCACCGAAGTCATGCACGCCTCGGTCAATGACCTGTTGCGCCATGTTGCCATTAGCAAGATTCAATAAACGGTAGCCGACATGTTTGACAATTTCGTTGTTCCCGACCTCCTGCCCGCTGCGCCAGAGCTTTTTTTGGCAGCAATGGCGCTGGCCATACTACTGATTGACCTGTTGGTAAAAGACAGTCGTCGCACAGTGACCTTTGTCTTAGCCCAATTGACGCTGATTGGGTGTGCCGCAATTCAGTTTGCGACAAGTACCGGTGAGATCACATACACCTTCAGCAATATGTTTGTTGATGACTTGATGTCTGACTTATTGAAATTGTTCCTATATTTCACGGTCATGATGGTTCTTTTTTACTCTCGTGGTTACGTACTGGACCGAGAGTCGATGAATAAAGGTGAGTACTACGTACTTACCCTGTTCGCCACACTTGGCATGATGGTGATGATTTCGGCAAATCACTTTGTCACCGTGTATATGGGTTTGGAGCTCTTGTCGCTTTCGTTGTACGCCATGGTCGCGATGAATCGTGATTCTGTGGTGTCGACCGAAGCAGCAATGAAATATTTTGTTTTGGGTGCTCTCGCATCTGGGCTTCTGCTTTATGGCATGTCGATGATTTATGGCGCAACCGGTACGCTTGAAATTACCGGTGTTGCCGAGCGTCTATACGGTGGTGGCGTAGATCGCAACCTGATGGTTTTTGGTCTTGTATTCCTAGTAGCCGGTCTAGCCTTTAAGTTAGGTGTTGTCCCGTTCCATATGTGGATTCCTGACGTCTATCACGGCGCACCAACCTCAGTGACTTTGTTGATTGGTTCCGCACCTAAACTAGCTGCATTTGCCATCGTTATGCGTTTATTGGTGAACGGAATGATTACGATGGCCGCTGATTGGCAAGCCATGCTGATTATTCTTTCTGTACTTTCAATGGCTATTGGTAATCTTGCGGCCATTGCTCAGACCAATCTGAAGCGAATGCTGGCTTATTCGGCAATTTCTCATATGGGCTTTATGTTGTTGGGTATTACTACCGGCATCGTAAGTGGTGATGCACGCTATGCACTCAATGCATATAGTTCAGCAATGTTTTATATCGTTGCCTATGTACTGATGACACTCGGCTCTTTCGGAATGATCCTGCTGATGTCACGTGCCGGGTTTGAAGCAGATAACCTCGATGACTATAAGGGTTTGAATAAGCGTAGCCCTTGGTTTGCTGGTGTCATGCTGATGTTGATGTTCTCAATGGCGGGCATACCTTTCTTTGTCGGATTCTTTGCAAAGTTCTCGGTTCTGCAGGCAGTCGTTGCGGCAGGTTACATGTGGCTTGCTATCGTCGCGGTTCTCTTCTCGCTGATCGGCGCTTTCTATTACTTGCGCGTGGTTAAGCTAATGTATTTTGATGAGCCAATCGACGAATCACCACTAACAGCAACCACCGATATGCGAGTTTTAGTCTCTGCTAATGGCATTGTTGTTGCTGTCTTGGGGATATTCCCCCAGTTCATCATGTCACTTTGTGCCTATGCCTTACTGCGTTCGCTATAGTTGATTTGAGCAGTATTTAAACGCCCCGCATGTCGGGGCGTTTTTTTTGGGAAAAATTATGAGTGGTATTGCCGAACTTCACTTGCTAGAGGAGCAACTAGACTCTGAGCTTGTTTTTGAAGGCGCGTTGCTTAAGGTTAACAAAGATAGGGTTCGTCTCCCTAATGGTGAGTCTTCTATTCGGGAATATATTACTCATCCTGGTGCAGTGGTTATATTGGCTCTCCTTGATAATGGAAATCTGTTGTTCGAACGACAATTCAGGTATCCACTGCGGCGGGTATTTCTTGAATTGCCTGCGGGAAAAATAGATCAAGGTGAGCGTATTCAGGTGACTGCACAACGGGAATTGCTTGAAGAGACGGGCTACTCTGCGCGAGAGTGGTCTCACTTAGGCGTAATGCATCCTTGTATCGGCTATTCGGATGAGCGTATCGAAATATTTGTGGCCAGAGGATTAAGGCATACCGGTAGTAACAACCTCGATCACAATGAGTTTTTGGATGTGCTGGAAATGTCACCAGTAGACGCAAAAAGAGCTGTCTGGGATGGTGAGATTACGGATGCAAAAACGATCACTGCCTTATTTTGGCTTGATCGTGTGTTGGGATAGTCATTTGTGAATTATTAGGCAGTAAGCAATCAACAGCTAATGCGCCCGTGACCATAAAAAAGCCCCAAGAACTAAAGTTCTTGGGGCTTTTTACAGTCAGGCTGGACTAAGTGGTGTTAGTCCAAGGATTGGGCTAAGCCATTAGCCGCAAGTACCCACTGCGCCGCAGGCGGTGCAGAAATCACAGCCATCCTTACGAATCATTGTATGGTTGCCGCATTCATTACATAGTTTGCCCTGGGTTGGCAGAACACTGTTGCTTGCATCTTCCGGCGCTTCAAGAATGCCCATTTGCTGAATTGGGAAACCTGTTTCATTCAGGATGCCAAGCATTGCGTAGCGGTGAATAATCAGGTTGGCAATGTAGGCGACGGTTGATGGGTAGGTCTGCTGCTTGCGTGAGCCGGGGACGAAGGCCATGAAATCGCCGAGTGGCTCGGAGTAGTCGAGCAGTTTGCGAAGTTTCATACCGATCCATGCTGGATCAAGTACGCGCATGTCGAGAGACAGGAGCTTGGATAGTCCATCAAGCGCCCGTGGGTAGTTACCGGAGAGCCACATCGAGTAGGGGCGGGTTACGCCGTCAGGCAGGGTGATTTCCTTCAAGCCAAGAACAAAGTCTTCACCCGTAGATGGGTTGTTGATGTCGACTGTCCAGGACAGGGTGCCATCGGTGCCGGTTTTTGGTTCTTTTGCACTGAACAGCGCATCTTTGACCGGAGTGGGGCCTTCGTGCGTGAGTGCACCAAGTTGTTCAACCCGCCAGCGGATGATCTGGGCCATTGCAGATACCACTGATGGCACGCGCTTGCGCTCGCCGTGCGGGGGCATCGGAATTTCAAATGCATCGCCAGGCGTTTTTGCCAGGGCATCAAGTTTCATTTCCAGCCATGCATGGTCGTTGGCGCGCATGTCCATAGACAGTGTTTTTGCTACCGCACCTAGGCCGCGGGGTTCGGCTGGACCGTTGGCCCATACTTCGAACGGCCAGGCTCGGCCTTCAGGTTCAACGTGGCCGACGAACAGTGCAAACTTGCCGATTGGCGAGTCCAGCATGTAGGTCCAGCACATATTGCCTTCCGGTAGGCTAGGGCGGCCGGGCCAGCGCAGGCTGGACAGGACGGGGGCTGGCAGGTTCTTGATTGACAGACGGCGGTTAGCGTCAGAAACGAAATCTTGCGGGGATTTGGCGTCCACCGTAGCAGTCTCGGTTTTGGTCGGCTCAACAGAGAGGACTGAACCTAAAATGCTGTTGGGGCGATAGGTAGCCAGGCCTTTCAGACCAGACTTCCAGGCGCTCATGTAGAGATCTTGGAAGTCTTCATACGGGTAGTCGCCCGGTACGTTGACTGTCTTGGAGATTGCGGTGTCGATGTAAGGTGCAACGGCAGCAACCATGTCCTTGTGCGCGGCAGCAGAAATTTCGAGTGCGGTTACAAAGTAGTCTGGCAGCTTGGTGACGTCGCCACCCAGGTGCTTGTACAGACGCCAGGCGTAGTCTTCTACTGAATACTCTTTGAGCGTGCCATCGGGCATCCGTTTTTTACGGCTATAGGTCCATGAGAACGGGGGCTCAATACCATTTGAGGCGTTGTCGGCAAAGGCCAGAGAGATCGTGCCGGTGGGCGCGATTGAAAGCAGGTGAGAGTTACGCAGGCCGTGCTTACGGATTTCTGCTTTGATATCGTTTGGCAGGCGGGATGCAAAGTTGCCGCCGGAAAGATAGAGTTCGGCGTTAAACAGCGGGAAGGCACCACGTTCTTTTGCCATCTCGACAGAGTAGAGGTAGGAGGCATCGCGCATTTGCTCGGTGATGCGGGTTGCCATCGCCCGTGCTTCTGGCTTGTCGTAGGCTAGGCGGAGCATGGCTAGGGCATCACCCAGACCGGTAAAGCCGAGGCCGATACGGCGTTTATTGGCAGCTTCTTGAGCCTGACGCTCGAGTGGCCAATGGGTGGCTTCGAGAACGTTGTCGAGCATGCGTGTCGAAATACGAACAACTTCTGAAAAAGCATCAAAATCGAACTCGGCTTGCTCGGAGAACGGATGTTTGATGAACAAGGTCAGGTTGATCGAGCCCAGGCAGCAGCAGCCGTAAGGCGGCAGCGGTTGTTCGGCGCAGGGGTTGGTTGCCTCGATCACTTCGCAGTAATTAAGGTTGTTGTCCTTGTTCATGCGGTCAAGGAACAGAATGCCTGGCTCGGCGTGGTCGTAGGTGGACTTCATCACCTGATCCCACAGTTCGCGAGCGCGCATTTTGCGGTAGACCCACATGCCGTCTTCACGCTGGTAAGCACCGCTCGACTTCATGTCGGTGTTGGGTTCGGCGCGGTGCAGCAGTTCAACATGACCGTCGGTATCAACGGCTTCCATGAAGGCATCGCTGACGCCGATGGAAATGTTGAAGTTGGTCAGGTCGCCTTTGTCTTTGGCATGAATGAATTCTTCGATGTCAGGATGGTCGCAGCGCAGCACACCCATTTGGGCACCACGACGGGCGCCGGCTGATTCTACGGTTTCACAGGAGCGGTCGAATACACGCATGTATGAAACTGGGCCGGAAGCACGGGAGTGGGTGCCTTTGACGTGGGCGCCTTGCGGACGGATGCTGGAGAAGTCGTAGCCGACCCCGCCACCACGGCGCATGGTTTCAGCGGCTTCGGCTAGTGCGGTGTAAATCCCCGGGCGGCCATCAGTCATTTCAACGATAGAGTCACCGACCGGCTGTACGAAACAGTTGATTAGCGTGGCATGGATGTCGGTACCTGCTGCAGAGTTAATACGGCCGGCAGGAATAAAACCGTTTTCCTGCGCCCACAGGAAACGCGCTTCCCAATGTGCGCGATCCTTTTCTTGTTCCATCTGGGCCAGTGCATAGGCGACACGACGACGGACATCATGAACGTTGGTTTCTTTGCCTTTTGCGTACTTTTCGATCAGTACTTCACCAGAAATTTCTTGTTCTGGGAGCGGCGCGAATTTTGGCGCAGCCGGGATGTCGGTCAGTGAGAGTTGTTCGGAAACTTGGCCCATTCTTTGCTCCTCGAAATGGCAGTAAATATTTGATGTGATTTTTTTCGAATGACGAGCAGACTACTAGATATAGTAGGTCAACGCAATCCGTTGACTAGATACGGTGTTTTCTGCATTGATTGTTGCGACCGCCCCATCGTGCTGAAAACCCCCGAAAAAACAAAGCCCCGGCGACTTTCGTCGGCGGGGCTGATGGCAAAAATATTTTTTAAAGGGCGAGTAATCTTTGCACGTGGAGCGCCATCATCAACTCTTCGTTGGTTGGAATGACCATGACATCGACCGTGCTTTCTTTGGTGTTGATATGGATTTCATCACCTGCATTTGCATCAGTATTAAGTTTTACGCCTAGCCATTCGAGTTCTGCGCAAACGCGGCGACGAACTTCTGCGGCATGTTCGCCAATCCCACCGGTGAATACCAGTGCATCAAGGCCACCGGCTGCAGCTGCTAAGGAGCCAATTTCACGAACGATGCGATAGCAGAATAAATTGACCGCCTCTTCTGCTTCTGGTTTGTCGCTGGCGAGCAGGGTGCGCATATCCTGCGAAATGCCTGAAACGCCGAGCAGACCTGACTCCTTGTAGAGCAGGGTGGTCATGTCCTTGACGCTGAGACCTTTGGTTTCCATCAGGTGCAAAACGACACCGGGGTCGAGGTTGCCGCAGCGGGTGCCCATCATCAGGCCGTCAATGGTTGAGAAACCGAGTGTCGAGGCCTGACATTTGCGGCCGACCATTGCCGCCATGCTGGCGCCGTTGCCGAGGTGGGCAACGATTACCCGGCCATCCGCTTTGGCGGTGTGCTCAGGTAGGGTGCGGGCGATGAATTCGTAGGATAGGCCGTGGAAGCCATAGCGTTTAATGCCTTCCTCGGTTAAGGCGCGGGGCAGACCAAAGGTCTGGGCTACTTTGGGTTGGCTGCGGTGGAAGGCGGTGTCGAAGCAGGCAATCTGCGGCACGCTGGGCAGTAGTGCTTGCAGGGCGCGAATACCTGCGACGTTATGCGGCTCATGCAGTGGCGCCAGCGGGATAAAACCGGTCAGGTGGTCGAGTACCTGTTGATTGATCAAGGTTGGTTCGGCGTAAAGGTCGCCGCCATGTACGACCCGATGGCCGACGCCGACGATTTCCCAGCCGGTTTGGCTGGCGGTAAACCATTTGAGCAGGGCGTCGAAGGCCTGATTGTGATTGATCTGGTCGCCACTCAGTAATTGGTCGGCGATGCGCTCGCCGGCTTTGTTTTTGGCGATGAGTTTTGTTGCCTGGGCGCCGATTCCATCAATCTGGCCAGAGAGTTCCGCATCTGGTGAAATTGGATGGGCCAAAGGGAAGAGAGCAAATTTGATCGACGAAGAGCCAGCGTTGATCGTCAGGATTCCTTGTTTCATTTTTAGTTATTTCCGTTTTTACGATAGGCGTGGGCAACCAGGGCGGCGATGACGCAGGAGGCGGTGCGGGTTTCTGCGCTGTCGGCCCGACTGGTGAGCACGATGGGGACTTGGGTGCCGAGGACGATGCCGGCAGTTAATGCGTTGGCCAAGTATTCGAGCTGCTTGGCGAGCATGTTGCCTGACTCAAGATCGGGAACAACGAGGATTTCAGCATGGCCGGCGACGGCTGATTTGATCCCCTTGGTTTTTGCGGCGACGATGGAGATGGCGTTATCGAAAGCTAGTGGGCCGTCGAGGATGCCACCGGTAATTTGGCCGCGATCGGCCATTTTGCAGAGGGCGGCCGCATCGAGCGTGGACTGGATTTTTGGGTTGACGGTTTCGACGGCAGAAAGAATCGCCACCTTGGGTTCAGGGATGCCAATGATGTGGGCGAGATCAATTGCATTCTGGATGATGTGTATTTTGTCTTCCAGCGTTGGCGCGATATTGATTGCGGCATCGGTGATCAGGATGGGGCGATGGTAGGTCGGGACTTCCATCAGGAAGACATGGCTCATCCGGCGCGAGGTGCGCAGGCCGGTGGCGCGGGAAACTACTTCGCTCATCAGCTCATCGGTATGCAGGCTGCCTTTCATCAAGGCTTCGGCATCACCGGTGCGGACCAGCGAAACGGCGATGGCGGCTGAGTCGTGGCTGTGGCGGGCGTTGACGATGCGGACGCCGTGCAGGTCAATGCCGAACTCCTCGGCGACCGCACGAATCTTGGCCTCCGGGCCGACCAGGATGGGTTCGATAATCCCGGCCTGAAAGGGGATGATTGCGCCTTTCAGCGACTCTCTGTCGCAGGGGTGAGCGACAGCCATCGGGATCGGCTCCAGGCCTTTGACCCGCGACAGCAGCTGGTTGTAGCGGGCTTGCTTGTCATCGATCCTGACCTCGGGCATGTGGGCATCCTGCATGCGCGAGATTTTTTCGGTCGGGGCGAGGACTTCGGCTGTGCCGCGTACTACCTGCAGCCCTTCTTGATTGGTGCAGACGCAATCGAAACTGACGTGTTTGTTATGGTCAAATTTTTGTTTTACCGTCACTGTGACGGTGACCGTGTCGCCAATTGAAACCGAGCGTGCAAAGTGCAGCTGCTGGTCAATCAGTGTGGTGCCGGGGCCGGGAAACTGGGTGCCAAACACAGTGGAAATCAGCGAGCCACTCCACATGCCGTGGGCGATGACTTCGCGGAACATGCCGCTTTCGGAATAGTTGTGGTCGAGCAAGCCGGGGTTGAAGTCACCGGTCAGCACGGCAAACAGCTTTACATCTTCCGGCATCAAAGTTCTGACTAGGGATGACTGATCGCCAATCCGGATTTCGTCATAGGTTTTGTTAACCAGGTAGCGTTGCTCGCTATCTTCCTGCATGGTCGTGCTCCCGATAAGTCATTGTGTGCGTTGATTAACTTGAGTGCTACGGTGTACCCGTAAAAAAGGCAATTTTCAAATTTGCAATTTCTTTAGCTGGATGATGGCTCAATCTGTGCGTTGAGCCGTCCGGCGGTCATGCGCCAGCTCTTTAGGTGGCGGTTCGATTTCCAATTCAGGGTAGACATGCAAAAGTCGATCGATCACCCAAGGGTTGGCGTCATAGGTGAATTCTTTTGCTTTCAGTGGTGCTTCGCTGAATGCTTCTATGAACAGCGCGACAGCGGCGGAGCGGCTGATGCCGTGCTCGCAGTGAACGATAATTGCAGTGTCGTCTGCGGCCTTTTGCAAGCGTTCGGCGAAGCTGCCGATTTCCCTTGCCATCATTTGGTCAAACATGCCGGGAATAGGTGCGGGGAGGTATTCGTCGGC
>CAYRBE010000013.1:0-1681 GCA_964422345.1 uncultured Dechloromonas sp. | reverse complement strand
CGCCCCATATCCTGCGCCAGATTGCGCCACATCACGCAGGCATCAAAATAGGATGTACTGAGCTTGGTGGCTACTTCGGCGGCTTCACCGAAACCGGTTAGCGGGTAGAGCTTTTCAACTTCTACGATGTGGAAGGGGAAACCACGGCTGGAACGTCCTGCCGTCCCGTGATCGGCAAAAACAACTGGGAAATGCCTGCCGGTCGGGCGGTCTTCTGCCGTGTAGTAAGCGTAATCGGTAGGCGATGACAAAATTTTGTATACGCGTTCCTGACCATCAATTACATCACCATCAACGACGATGGTGCTTTCGCCACGGCCAATTTCTTTGCGGCCTGTTAGTAGCGGATGTTCCGGTATCGGGTCGGGCAGAAGTTCGCCGCAATTTTCAGTCATGGCGTGTTCCTAAAATAGCTAGAAATTGGGGATGCACCGGAGGGTGCATTCCCCGATTTAAAATTAGGCAACGATGTGGGCACCTGCGTCAACGTAAATGGTTTGACCAGTCATCCCGGATGAGCCTGATGTGCACAAAAATGCAGTTAGGGCACCAACCTCTTCAATCGAAACAGTGTGGCCGAGTGGCGCTTTGACTGCATCTGCTTCAAGCAATTTGTCGAAGTGAGCGATGCCTGATGCGGCGCGGGTCATGATCGGGCCAGGGGAAACAGCAAATACGCGAATGCCTTTGGGGCCAAGATCGTAAGCCATGTAGCGAACGGCGGACTCAAGCGCTGCCTTGATGATGCCCATCACGCCGTAGTTGCGAACGACGCGCTCGGCGCCGAGGTAGGACATGGTGATTAGCGAACCGCCTTCGGTCATCAGTGGCTCAAGGGCTTTGGCCATGCGTAGGAAGCTGTGGCAGGAAATGTTCATTGCTGCGTCAAAGCCAGCCTCTGAAGTGTCGATGACACGGCCGTGCAGGTCGTCGGCGTCACAGAAGGCCATTGAGTGAACAGCGAAGTCAATTTTGCCGAAAGTTGCTCCACATTTTTCAATAACGGCTTCGAGGCTGCCGGGCTGGGTGACATCGAGCTTCTCGAAAAGCGCAGCACCAATGGACTCGGCCAGTGGCTGGGTGTACTTGGCAGTTTTGTCGTTTTGGTAGGTCAGGGCAACTTCACCACCTAGCGCGCGGACTGCCTTGGCAACGGCAAAGGCAATTGACTTGTCGTTGGCGATGCCAGTGATCAGGCCTTTTTTGCCAGCCAGGGGGAGGTAGGCTTGGGGGCCGGATGATTCGTTCATGATGTTTTCCTTTTTAGATGGAGAGCTTGAACTACGCCCTTTGTTTTGTTGGGTAGCGAGTTTGCTGCAATGCAGCATACGAGGAAATTGTTACATAATTTTGTGGGTGGAAAAAAGAATTTTTTGTACGAACTTAGTTATTGATTTGAATCAAGCTGACTGTGGTTTTTAGTGCTAGGGTTTCCTTGTCGTTGGCATTTGACTGGGGCTTGATGTGGCACTAAATGAATTGCACACTGATGCGGTAATTGAGGTTGTAGATCGGGTAGTTCAACGCTACGAGAGTGATCCAACCTGCATGCTGCAGATATTGCGGGAAATTCAGGAAAGTTGTGACTGGATATCGCCCGAGGTCATTGATCGTCTGCAACATTGTTTGGGTGTGCCCAGAACAAAGATTGAAGGTGTTGCGGGCTTCTATTCCTTTTTGT
>CAYRBE010000012.1:2541-22824 GCA_964422345.1 uncultured Dechloromonas sp. | reverse complement strand
TCATGATCATTGTTTCGCCCTATCGTCGCGACCGCGTTTTCGGTTTCATGGACCCGTGGGCTGATGCATTCGGTCGAGGGTATCAGCTATCACATTCGCTAATTGCTTTTGGCCGTGGCGAACTGTTCGGTGTCGGTCTGGGGGCCAGTGTCGAAAAGCTGTTCTACCTGCCGGAAGCGCATACCGACTTCCTGATGGCCGTGATCGCCGAAGAACTGGGTTTCTTTGGCGTACTAGCCGTGATCGCCTTGTTCGCCTTGCTGGTCCAGCGGGCATTCGCGATTGGCCGGCAATGCGTGCCCTTGGGTCGTCTCTATCCGGCGCTCGTGGCAATGGGCATCGGCATCTGGTTTGGTGTCCAGTCGTTCATCAACATCGGCGTGAATATGGGCCTTCTGCCGACCAAGGGCTTGACCCTGCCGCTGATGAGTTTTGGTGGATCGGGAATTTTTGCCAATTGCGTGGCTTTGGCAATTTTGCTGCGAGTGGACTGGGAAAATCGGCAGTTGATGAGAGGTGGCAAACTATGAGCCGCACAATTCTGGTCATGGCGGGTGGTACGGGCGGTCATATCTTTCCGGCCCTCGCCGTCGCGCACAAATTGCGTGATGCCGGCTGGCGTATTGTCTGGTTGGGAAATCCTGAAGGTATGGAAGCCCGTTTGGTGCCGCAACATGGCTTCGAGATGGTCAACCTCAAGTTTGCCGCACTGCGCGGTAAAGGACTGCTGCGCAAACTTCTCTTGCCGCTTAATTTGCTCAAGGGTTTCTGGCAGGCGCAGAAAGCTGTGCGTCAGGTCAACCCGAATGTGGTTCTCGGTATGGGCGGGTACATCACTTTTCCGGGCGGCATGATGGCTTCATTCCTGGGCAAGCCGCTGGTCGTGCATGAGCAGAATTCGGTCGCTGGGCTGGCTAACCGTGTTTTGGCCGGGGTGGCTGATCGTATCGTTACCGGTTTCCCGGAAGTGTTCAAAAAAGGTATCTGGGCAGGTAATCCGGTCCGTAACGACATTGCCAAAATCGCCCCGCCAGCAGAACGCTTTGCCGAGCGCACCGGCGCACTCCGTTTGCTGGTCATCGGTGGCAGTCTTGGTGCGCAGGCGCTGAATGAAATGGTGCCGCAGGGCATGGCGCTACTGGGTGAAAACGAGCAACCGCAGATCGTTCATCAGGCCGGTGAAAAACATATTGAGGCGCTCAAGGCAGGTTACGCAGCAGTGGGTGTTCAGGCGCATTGCGTGCCGTTCATTGAAGACATGGCCGGTGCCTACGAATGGGCTGATCTGGTTATTTGCCGTTCCGGCGCGTTGACCGTAGCCGAGTTGGCCGCTGCTGGCGTGGCCAGCATTCTGGTGCCCTTCCCGCATGCCGTCGATGACCACCAGACCAGCAATGCCAAGTTCCTGGTCAATGTCGGCGGTGCATTCCTTTTGCCGCAAAACGAATTAACGCCGGAAGCCATTGCGCTGATCCGCAACTATTCACGCGGTCAACTGCTGGAAATGGCTGAAAAAGCCCGCAGTCTGGCCAAGCCCGACGCCACCGAAGAAGTGGCCAATATCTGTGCAGAGAGCGCGAAATGAAACATAAAGTCAAACACATCCACTTCGTCGGCGTCGGCGGTTCGGGTATGAGCGGTATTGCTGAAGTGCTCGCTCACCTTGGCTACACGGTGAGTGGTTCAGACATTGCCGCCAGCGCCACGACGCGCCGCCTTGAAGGCGAAGGCGTCAAGGTGATGATTGGTCATGCTGCCGAGAATGCTGCTGGGGCCGATGCGGTCGTTACTTCGACAGCGGTCAAGGCCGATAATCCGGAAGTCATTGCGGCACGTGAGCGCAAGATTCCGGTTGTGCCGCGCGCCCAGATGCTGGCCGAGCTGATGCGCCTCAAGCGCGGCATCGCCATCGCCGGCACGCACGGCAAAACGACAACAACCAGCCTGGTTGCCAGCATTCTGGCCGAAGGCGGCATCGATCCCACCTTCGTTATCGGTGGTCGACTGAACGCTGCCGGTGCCAATGCGCGATTGGGCAGCGGAGATTTTCTGGTCGCCGAGGCGGATGAGTCCGATGCCTCCTTCCTCTTCCTGTCGCCGGTCATTTCAGTGGTCACCAATATCGACGCCGACCACATGGAAACCTATGGTCATGATTTCGAGAAACTCAAAGGCGCCTTTGTCGATTTTCTGAGCCGTCTGCCGTTCTACGGCGTTGCCGTGCTTTGCGGGGATGACGCCAATGTGCGCGCGATCATGCCGCAGGTTTCCAAGCAGATCGTCACCTACGGCCTGTCGCCGGACTGCAACTTCCACGCTGAAAACGTCGTTGCCGATAACGGCCAGATGCGCTTCACCTGTGTGCGCGTCAATGGCTCGGTTTCGCGCCTTGAAATCACGCTCAATACGCCGGGTATGCACAACGTGCTCAATGCGCTGGCAGCGATTGCCGTGGCGACGGAGGTGCAGGTTTCCGATGCGGCCATCATCAAGGCGCTGGCTGAGTTCAAGGGCGTCGGTCGCCGCTTCCAGCGCTATGGCGAAGTGGCTTTACGTAACAGTGACGGAACTGCTGGTGGCAGTTTCACATTGGTCGACGACTACGGTCATCATCCGGTTGAGATGGCTGCGACGCTTGCCGCTGCCCGCGGTGCCTTCCCCGGCCGTCGCTTGTTGCTGGCCTTCCAGCCGCATCGCTATACCCGCACTCGTGACTGCTTTGAGGACTTCGTTAAAGTGCTTTCTACGGTGGACGCCCTGTTATTGGCAGAAATCTACGCCGCCGGCGAAGCACCGATCGTTGCCGCCGACGGCCGCTCACTGGCCCGTGCGCTGCGTGTGGCAGGCAAGGTTGAGCCGGTATTTGTCGAGGATATCGCGGCCATGCCGCAAACAATTATGGATGTCGCCCGCGATGGCGATGTGGTCTTGTGTATGGGGGCGGGTTCAATCGGCGCCGTCCCGGCAAAAGTGGTGGCAGGCGTATGAGCGAATTCGGAAAAGTCGCAGTTCTGTTCGGTGGCACTTCGGCTGAACGTGAGGTGTCCTTGAATAGCGGCGCACGTGTTTTGGCTGCGTTACAGGGGCAGGGGATTGATGCGCATCCATTTGATCCGGCCGAACAGCCGCTCGACGCGCTTAAGGGGTATGACCGTGCTTTTGTCGCGCTCCATGGTCGCCATGGTGAAGATGGCACGATTCAAGGCGCCTTGGAATTGATGCACATTCCTTACACCGGTTCGGGTGTCATGGCCTCAGCGCTGGGTATGGACAAGTTCCGTACCAAACTGCTCTGGCAAGCCGCAGGACTGCCGGTTCCAGAATATGCAATTCTCAATGCTGACTCAGACTTTGCCGATATTGAAGAAGAGTTGGGCTTGCCCATCTTCGTCAAACCGGCGCACGAAGGCTCTTCAATCGGTATCAGCAAGGTTAAGGAGCACGACACCCTGCATCTGGCTTATGCCGAGGCAGCTAAACACGACCCCTTGGTGATAGCCGAAAAAGGTGTGATGGGCGGTGAATACACTGTCGGCATCATCGGCCGTGGTGATGACATGGTGGCTTTGCCGATCATCAAGATCGAGCCGGCAACTGAGTTTTACGATTACGAAGCTAAATATAACCGCGACGACACGCGCTATCTCTGCCCTTGCGGATTGTCCGAAGCAAAGGAAAAGGAAATTCGTCAGGGCGCTTTGGAAGCCTTTCGGATTCTTGGCGGACGTGGTTGGGGTCGGGTCGATTTCCTGATGGACGAAGCGGGGAATCATTATTTTCTCGAAGTGAACACCGCGCCTGGAATGACTGATCACTCACTGGTGCCAATGGCAGCCCGGGTGGCTGGTATGGAGTATCCGGCGCTAGTTAAGCGTGTCCTTGAACTTGCAACCAACGACTGAGACGATGAATGTGGAACAAGCCGCAACTCTTGAACGCAATTGCCGACCTGCTGATGCTGGTTGCGGCGGCCGCGTTGCTTGCAGTGGCAGCGGTTTGGCTGCTGCGCGTGCCTTCATTGCCGGTGCGTCAGGTGGTGTTTGTCGAGAGCTTGCCGCATACCCAGCGAGCCGAAATAGAGCAAATGTTGCCGGCCTTGCTCAAGGGAAATTTTTTCAATTTGAATCTGGAAGTGGTGCGCGGTTCTTTGGAAAAACTGCCTTGGGTGCGCAAGGTCGAAGTGCGTCGGGTATGGCCGGCACGTTTGGAAGTCAAGGTCGAGGAGCATCGTCCGGTAGCGCGTTGGGGCGAAGGGCGGGGCGAGCTGGTGGATTCGTATGGCGAGGTTTTTTCAGCCGTACCACCAGCCGACGAGTTGGCCGCCTTGCCCGCGTTGTCCGGGCCGAGTGGTACGGCGCCAGAAGTATTGAAACGTTACGGCGAATTTGTCGGGGTGTTCAAGGCAGTGGGCGAAAAGCCGGTGCAGGTGAGCTTGTCGCCGCGCCTGGCCTGGCAGCTCAAATTGAGCAATGGCATGTTGGTGGATATCGGTCGCGAGCAGCCCAAGGCGCCGGTGGGTGTCCGTCTGCAACGCTTTATCGAGGTTTATCCGGAAATGATTGCGAACCGTGCAGTCAGACCGGCAGTGGTGGATTTGCGCTATCCAAATGGCTTTGCGATGAGAGTCGTAAGCGACGGGAAGGGAAAGTAGGTTATGAGCAGGGATAACAAGGATATGGTCGTCGGTCTTGATATCGGGACGTCGAAAATCGTCGCGCTGGTTGCAGAGATCGATCACGAAGGTCGGCTCAATGTGATCGGCATGGGCTCGCAGGACTCACGCGGCCTGAAAAAAGGCGTCGTGGTCAATATTGAAGAAACGGTGCATACGATCAGCCGGGTCATTCAGGAAGTCGAGTTAATGGCTGACTGTAAGGTCAAAGATGTCTACACCGGGATTGCCGGTAGCCACATCAAGAGCTTCAACTCGAACGGCATGGTGGCGATCAAGGACAAAGAAGTAACGTCCAACGACGTCGAACGTGTCATTGAAACTGCCAAGGCGATGCCGATCCCGGCTGATCAGGAAATTTTGCATATCCTGACGCAGGAATTTGTGATCGACGGTCAGGACGGGATTCGCGAGCCGATCGGGATGAGCGGCATGCGTCTTGAGGTTCGCACTCACATTGTGACCGGCGCAGTTTCAGCGGCGCAGAACATCGTCAAGTGCGTACGACGCTGCGGTCTTGAGGTGAATGATCTGGTGCTCCAGCCACTGGCCTCTAGCTTTGCCGTGCTGTCGGAAGACGAAAAGGATCTGGGTGTTTGCCTGATCGATATTGGCGGCGGCACCACCGATATCGCTGTTTGGACACAGGGGGCGATTCGTTACACCTCGGTGATTCCAATTGCTGGTGACCAGATCACCAATGACATCGCAATGGCTTTGCGTACGCCGACTCGCGAAGCTGAAGACATCAAGTGCCGTTATGGCTGTGCTTTGTCACAACTGGCTGATGCCGAAGAAACCATGGAAGTCGCTGGGGTGGATGACCGGCCGAGCCGCAAGTTGAGCCGTCGGGCTTTGGCTGATGTGATTCAGCCCCGCGTTGAAGAGCTCTACGAGCTGATTCAGCATGAACTCCGTCGCGCCGGTTTTGAAGAGGTTTTGTCGTCGGGCATCGTTCTGACCGGTGGCGCTAGCGCCATGCCGGGGATGGTTGAATTGGGCGAAGAGATTTTCCATATGCCTTTGCGTTTGGGTAGCCCCAAGTACACCGGCAGTTTGGCTGATGTGGTGCAGAACCCACGGTTTTCGACTGCCTTTGGTCTCTTGCTTGAAGCGCAATCGCAGCGCAAGCGGGGCCAGAAGATCAAGGAAAAGCAGGGCGTTAAGGATGTCTTTGAAGGCATGCGCTCCTGGTTTGCCAAGAATTTCTAATTTTGTTTTTGACCAGTTTTTTCAGAGGAGGTATTACCCATGTTTGAGATTATCGAGAAAGACGAAGAAGTCGGCACGATCATCAAGGTGTTCGGGGTCGGCGGTGCCGGTGGCAATGCTATCGAGCACATGATTAGTGAAGGCGTTAACGGCGTTGAATTCATCGCCGCCAATACCGACGCGCAGGCACTGAGCCGCAACGCGGCTTCGAGCAAGCTGTCGCTTGGCAAGAGTGGTCTGGGGGCCGGTGCTAAACCGGAAAAAGGCCAGGAAGCTGCACAAGCGCATCGTGATGACATCCGTGCATCGCTTGAAGGCGCTCACATGGCTTTCATTACTGCCGGCATGGGTGGTGGTACGGGTACCGGTGCTGCTCCTGTCGTTGCGGAAATTGCCCGTGAAATGGGGATCCTGACCGTTGGCGTGGTGACCAAGCCCTTCAGCTTCGAAGGCAACAAGCGCATGAAGGCTGCTGAAGCCGGTATTGCAGAGTTTTCAAAGCACGTCGATTCGCTGATCGTTATCCTCAATGACAAGTTGATGGAAGTCATGGGTGACGATGCTGATGTTGATGATTGCTTCAAGGCAGCTGACGATGTGCTGAAAAACGCCGTCGGTGGCATTGCTGAAATCATTACCTATCCGGGTCTGGTTAACGTCGACTTTGAAGACGTCCGTACCGTGATGGGTGAGATGGGTCGTGCCATGATGGGTTCGGCTGCGGCAGCCGGGGTTGATCGTGCTCGTATCGCAGCTGAGCAGGCAGTTGCCTCGCCATTGCTTGAAGGTGTCAATTTGTCCGGCGCCAAAGGCGTGCTGGTCAATATCACTGCATCCAAAGGCGGCCTCAAGATGAAAGAGGTCAATGAAGTGATGAACACCGTCAAAGCCTTTGCGGCGGAAGACGCACACATCATCTTCGGCGCGGTGTATGACGAACTGATGGGTGATGCACTGCGTGTTACCGTGGTTGCCACCGGTCTGGGTCAAATGGCCGCGGCTCGTAATAGCCAGAAATTTGAAGTGATCAATACCCCGGTGTTGCAGGCAACAGGCACGAGCGATGCGGTGGCATTCAGCACCACACCGGATTATTCGCATCTTGATGTGCCGGCTGTTTTGCGTGGTCGCGGTCAGCGTGCAAGCGGTAACGTAACGGTAGAGGCGCTGGCTAACAGCGGTGTCGATCGTTACGATATTCCGGCCTTTTTGCGTAAGCAAGCGGACTGAATGTAAGAAAAAAACTCTCTGAAAAAGGGCGGCGGTGCGTTGTGATACAATGCGCCGCTCCCCAAATTATTCAAGTACTTGCATGCTTAAACAACGCACGCTGAAGACTATTGTTCGCGCCGCAGGCGTTGGCCTGCACGGTGGCGTGAAGGTGAATCTGGCCTTGCGTCCAGCTGCGCCAAATACCGGTATTGTCTTCCGTCGTGTTGACCTGCCTGAGCCGGTTGATATTCCTGCTTCTGCTTTGTTGGTCGGTGATACGCGCATGTGTTCCTGTCTTGAAAAGGACGGGGTGAAAGTGGGTACGATTGAGCACCTGATGTCCGCCTTTGCTGGTCTGGGTATCGATAACGCCTGGGTTGATCTTGATGCGCCCGAAGTTCCTATTCTTGATGGCTCTGCCTCGCCTTTTGTCTTCCTGATACAGTCAGCAGGGATAGAAGAGCAGAATGCAGCCAAAAAATTTATCCGTGTGACCCAGCCCATCGAAGTGCGTGATGGCGACAAGTGGGCGCGGTTTGAACCTTACGATGGCTATAAGTTAGCGTTTTCGATTGTTTTTAATCATCCGGCAATCGATAAGTCAGCTCAGAAGGCTGAAATTGATTTTGCTGAGCACTCCTATGCGCGCGAAGTGGCTCGTGCCCGGACGTTTGGTTTTATGCAGGAAGTCGAATACCTGCGTGAAAACGGACTGGCGCTGGGTGGTGGTCTGGAAAACGCCATTGTGCTCGACGAGTTCCGTGTCCTCAATCAGGACGGCCTGCGTTATGGCGATGAGTTCGTCAAACACAAAATTCTTGATGCAGTGGGCGACCTTTATTTGCTCGGCCATCCTCTGCTCGCCGCTTTTTCGTCACACAAGGGCGGCCACGCCATGAATAATCAACTGGCTAGGCAGCTTCTGTCGAATCAGGACTCATGGGAAATGGTCAGCTTTGAACAGGCTGACCGCGCGCCTGAGGGCGTAACGCGCTGGCTGAATCAGCTGGCCTGATTTTTAGCTAAAAATCCAAGCAATAAGTTGTTGTAATTTCGTGCCGCTATTTCGTGTCGTTTGGGACTTTGGCGGCGCGCTTCAATAACTGATCAAGGGCGTCTCTGAGCGGCCCTTTTTTCATGTTTTCGGTCGTGCACCGTAGCACTGCGCAGGCCGCTTCAGATATTGGTTTCTGAGTCGATGTCGTTGATTGGTAAGGGATTTGGCGGGGTTGTACTTTTACCTCTATCCCTGTACACTGCGCCCCTCTTCTTGATAACTCGTCACTCAAACGCTGACTCATCTGGCGTATTTTGGTGGCGACCGCGCCGTTATCGGCGTGGATAATAATGATTCCCGACTTGTAGTTAGCAACGTGTGCCGAGTGGCGAAGCCCTGCCGGGGCGGTCGCTTCAAAGTAGCGTGAGAGCTTGAGCAATAGCCGTGCGTGGGTCATCACCCTGCTGGCGGCAGCGTCGCTGTCAAGGTATTGCTCCGGCCCTTTGTACATAGGAGGTTCCATGCAAATTATTCTGGTTTCGCGCCATCTCAAAGCCGCGCGAACGATCACCATTATGCCTCGTCACGTGCTGGGTGTGCTGGTGTTATCTGTTGTATTGTTGTTTTCGGTGTCAGCGCTATTTTCCTGGCTGTCAGTTCATTGGCGCCTGCCGGTGGTTGAAAAACTCATGCTCTCGTTGCAGCAACGGGAGTCAAAAAAGTCTGAAGAGCACACCAGCAATAATTTGCAGCTGATGGCGACCCGTGTCGGCGAACTGCAAGCCCGATTGCTTCAGTTGGACGGCCTTGAGGAGCGAATTAACGGTTTGGTCGGGCGTAAGCCTGAAACGCCAGTTAAAGGCGGTCAGGGGGGGCCTTATATTCCGGCACCGATGAAAGCCGAAGAGTTGCAGCGTGAAATTGATCGTTTGGCTGTGGCTGTTGAAAATAAAACCGACGAGCTAACCATTCTGGAATCAAGGCTACTGGAAAAGCGGGTCAAGGAACGCTTGTTGCCGACGACGCTGCCGGTCAAGGATGCTTACTTTGGCTCACCCTATGGTTTTCGTAGCGATCCGATTGCCGGCTTGCGGGCAATTCATGAGGGGATAGATTTCAACGCAGAGACCGGAACGCCGGTCGTGGTCGCTGCTGATGGGGTTGTGCTGTCGGCAGCTTATCATGCTGAATATGGAAATCTGGTTGAAGTGGATCATGGCGAAGGGCTGACCACGCGCTACGCCCATTTGTCGAAAGTTGATGTGAAACCGGGAGCTTTGCTTAAGCGTGGTGTTCGTATTGGTGCGGTGGGATCGACTGGGCGTTCAACCGGCTCGCATTTGCACTTTGAGGTACGAATGCTGGGTGTCGCTCAAAATCCGGCCAACTTCCTTAAGCAGGGCAAGGAATTTGCACAGCTAAAGAAGCGGTGATCAGCAGGGCGTAAGCCCTTGATTTAGGTCATCGTCGTGGCGCGGTATGGGCGTGTTAGAATCACCGGCTTGTCGCACTCCGCGCAACTACACTTGATCGCAATGATTTCCGGCCTACTCAAAAAGATTTTCGGCAGCCGCAACGACCGGCTGATTAAACAATATACCCAGACTGTTCGGCGCATTAATGCGCTTGAGCCATCTCTGGAGGGGCTCAGTGATGAGGCCTTGCGTGCCAAGACGGACGAATTCCGTCTGCGTCACGCTCAGGGTGAATCGCTCGACGATCTCTTGCCTGAAGCTTTTGCGGTGGTTCGCGAAGGCAGTAAGCGCGAGTTGGGCATGCGCCATTTTGACACCCAGATGATCGGCGGTATGGTGCTGCATTACGGCAAAATTGCCGAGATGCGTACCGGTGAGGGCAAGACGCTGGTTGGCACTCTGCCTGCCTACCTGAATGCGATTTCCGGCAAGGGCGTCCATGTGATTACGGTCAATGACTACCTGGCCAGTCGCGACGCTGAATGGATGGGGCGGCTGCATCGTTTCCTTGGTCTGAGTGTTGGCGTGAATTTGTCGCAGATGGACCACGAGGCCAAGCAGGTGGCCTATGCGTCAGATATTACCTACGGCACCAACAACGAATTCGGTTTCGATTACCTGCGCGACAATATGGTCTATACCGCTGGTGAGCGGGTGCAGCGTGGCTTGAATTTCGCCATCGTCGACGAAGTCGACTCGATTCTGATCGACGAAGCGCGTACGCCGCTGATCATTTCCGGGCAGGCTGAAGACCATACAGAACTTTATCTGCAGATGAAGGATGTTGTTCCCAAGCTCAGCCGTGCCATGGAAGAAAATGGCGAGGGTGACTACTGGGTTGACGAAAAAGGTCATCAGGTCCATCTGTCTGAGGCTGGTTACGAACACGCCGAGCAATTGCTGGCCGATAACGGCATGCTGGCTGAAGGCAGCAGTCTGTACGAATCAGCCAACATCACGCTGATGCATCACCTGAATGCCGCTTTGCGCGCTCTGTCGCTGTTCCAGAAGGATCAGCAGTACGTGGTACAGAACGGCGAAGTGGTGATCGTCGACGAATTTACCGGGCGTTTGATGTCAGGTCGTCGCTGGTCGGATGGTCTGCATCAGGCCGTTGAAGCCAAAGAAGGCGTACAGATTCAGTCAGAAAACCAGACGCTGGCTTCGATCACCTTCCAGAATTATTTCCGCATGTACGGCAAGCTGTCCGGGATGACCGGTACGGCCGACACCGAGGCTTACGAATTCCAGCAGATTTACGGTCTGGAAACGGTCGTCATTCCGACCCATCGCCCGATGGTTCGTAAGGACATGAACGATCAGGTCTTCAAGACCGGTGATGAAAAGAATGCGGCGATCATTGCTGACATCAAGGAATGTTCCAAGCGCGGTCAGCCGGTGCTGGTCGGCACGACCTCAATCGAGGCTTCCGAATTGCTCTCCGGCCTGCTCGACAAGGAAAAGCTGCCGCACTCGGTGTTGAATGCTAAGCAGCATGCCCGTGAAGCCGAGATCGTCATCGAAGCCGGTCGTCCGGGGCAGATTACGATTGCAACCAACATGGCCGGTCGGGGTACCGACATCGTGCTGGGCGGTAGCATCGAGAAGGCTGTTTCCGCCATCAAGCATGACGAGTCGATCTCAGATGCTGATCGTGAAGCGCAAATCGCCAAGATGCGCGCCGATTGGCAGGTGCTGCACGATGCAGTGCTGGCTTCCGGTGGTTTGCACATTATTGGTTCAGAGCGCCATGAATCACGCCGGATCGACAATCAGTTGCGCGGTCGTGCCGGGCGTCAGGGTGATGCCGGTTCTTCACGCTTCTATCTGTCACTTGATGACCAGTTGTTGCGGATTTTTGCCGGTGAGCGCCTGCGCGCCATCATGGACAAGCTCAAGATGCCGGAAGGCGAGGCAATTGAGCATCCGTTGGTCACCCGCTCCCTGGAGTCGGCACAACGCAAGGTTGAAGCACGTAACTTCGATATTCGTAAGCAGCTGCTTGAATACGACGATGTTTCCAACGATCAGCGCAAGGTGATCTACCAGCAGCGCAACGAGTTGCTTGAGACCGACGATATTTCCGAGACCACCACCGCGATGCGGCATGGCGTGATTGCGGATATTTTCCGTATCTACGCGCCAGTTGATACGCTGGAAGAGCAGTGGGATATCGCCGGACTGGAGCGGGCGCTCGGTTCTGAGTTGCAGATTGAAGTTTCGGTCGCTCAGTGGTTGAAGGATGAGCCGACGATCACCGACGATGAAATTCTTGAGCGTTTGGTCAAGGATGCCGACGCCGCCTATCAAGCCAAGGTTGATTTGGTCGGCGCAGCAACTTTCCATCAGTTTGAGCGTAACGTTATGCTGCAGAGTCTAGACTCGCACTGGCGTGAGCATCTGGCGGCGTTGGATCATCTGCGTCAGGGTATCCACCTGCGCGGCTATGCCCAGAAGAATCCGAAGCAGGAATACAAGCGCGAGGCGTTTGAACTGTTCGAGACCCTGCTTGATCTGGTGCGCAAAGAAGTTACGCGCATTCTCTTCACTGTCCAGATTCGCTCGGCGGAAGATGTTGAAGAAACCGCACCGCGCGCCGATGTCCAGAATGTGCAATACCAGCATGCTGACTTCGACGAAGCCTTGGGTGGTGCTGAAGAGGCCCCAGCCAATGCACAGGTCAATGCACCGGCGGTCAATCAAGGCCCGAAAGTCGGGCGTAATGACCCCTGTCCTTGCGGCAGTGGGAAAAAGTACAAGCACTGCCACGGAAAACTGTCCTGATCTGAACTCTTCCTCCAAGGCACCCAAGCGGTGCCTTGATGCTTTTGGAGCCCAACATGCCCGTAAATTATCAAACTCCTGCTGCTGACCAACTTTTTCCGGTTGCCGGCGTACGTCTTGGCGTGGCCGAGGCGGAAATTCGCAAGAAGAACCGCCGCGACCTGACGCTGGTCGCGCTGGATGCCGGCTGTACCGTTGCCGGCGTGTTTACCCAAAACCGTTTTTGCGCTGCGCCGGTGCAGATTTGCCGTAATCATCTGGCCAGTGGTCAGGAAATTCGGGCGCTGGTGATCAATACCGGCATCGCCAATGCCGGTACCGGCGAGCCGGGGCGTCAGACTGCGCAGGCCAGTTGCGAGGCAGTGGCCGAGTTGTTGGGAATCAATGCAACGCAGGTTCTGCCGTTTTCGACCGGCGTCATTCTTGAGCCGCTGCCGGTTGAGCGACTGAAGGCTGGATTGCCAGCAGCGATGGCTGATCTGAAGGCTGATAACTGGCACGCTGCCGCACACGCCATTATGACTACCGACACCATCGCCAAAGCCGCTTCGCGGACGGCTACGGTGCACGGCAAAAAAGTGACAATTTCCGGGGTGTCAAAAGGCGCCGGCATGATCAAGCCCAACATGGCAACCATGCTCGGTTTTCTGGCGACCGATGCCGGTATCGCTCAGCCCTTGCTCGATGCGCTAGTCAAGGAAGCGGCAGATGCTTCGTTCAACTGCATTACGGTTGATGGTGACACCTCAACCAACGACTCCTACGTGATGATTGCCAGCGGCCAGTCTGGCGTGCAGTTCAACTCGGCGTCGGATGAAGGTTGGGCTGAAGTGAAGGCAGCAATCATTGCAGTTTCTGTTGAGCTGGCTCAGGCCATCGTGCGTGACGGCGAAGGTGCCACCAAGTTCATCACGGTGGCAGTTGAAGGCGGTAACACCATCGAGGAATGCCGCAAGGTCGGCTACGCAATTGGTCATTCGCCACTGGTCAAAACCGCTTTCTTTGCCTCTGACCCCAATCTCGGCCGCATTCTTGCAGCGGTGGGCTATGCCGGTATTAACGATCTCGATGTCGATGGCGTCCGGGTCTGGCTTGACGAGGTTTTGGTCGCTGAAAAAGGTGGCCGGGCTGCAGCGTATAAAGAAGAAGACGGTGCCCGTGTCATGGCCCAGGCCGAAATTACGGTGCGGGTTGACCTCGGGCGTGGCGTCGCCAAGGCCAGCGTTTACACCTGTGATTTCTCGTATGATTACGTCAAGATCAACGCCGACTATCGCAGCTAACAATGACCACAATCCGCAGTGAGCTGACCCGCAATACCCTCGCCATCCTCTGTATTCTCGGGTTGATCGGCCTGTCGTTCTGGGTTTTGCGCCCGTTTTTGGCGGCGACGGTGTGGGCAACGATGATTGTGGTTGCAACCTGGCCGCTGCTGCTGGCGCTTGATAAGCGCTTTGATAACCGGCGAGCCTTGTCGGTCGCGGTGATGACGCTGGGTATGTTGTTCCTGCTGGTTTTGCCGCTCTGGCTGGCGATTGATACCATTGCCGATCACTTTGACCAGTTGGTTAATGCCGGAAAATCTCTGGCTCAAAATGGTTTGCCGATGCCGCCGGATTGGGTTGCGACTCTGCCACTGGTGGGTGAAAAAATTGCGACTTACTGGCAACAACTGGCTGATGGTGGTGCGGCTGAGGTGGTCGCCAAGGTGACGCCTTATGCCGCCGACTCGGGTAAGTGGGTGCTCGGTCATGTCGGTGGTTTGGGCGGCATGCTCCTGCAATTTTTGCTCATTGTTGGTATTGCGGCGATACTTTACGCTCAGGGTGAAACTGCCGCATTGCTGGTTCGTCGTTTTGGCCGGCGTCTGGCTGGGAAACATGGCGAAGGCTCGGTGATTCTCGCCGGACAGGCGATTCGTGGTGTGGCTTTGGGGGTTGGTGTCACTGCCATCGTCCAGACTGCCCTAGCCGGCATTGGCCTGGCCGTGGTTGGCGTACCCTTCGCCGCCTTGCTGTCTGCCCTGATCCTGATGTTCTGTATTGCTCAGATTGGCCCGATGCTGGTTTTGTTGCCGGCGGTGGGCTGGATGTATTGGCAGGGCGATCATGGCTGGGCAACATTCCTGCTCGTCTGGAGTTTGGTTGTCGGTACGCTGGATAACTTCCTGCGCCCAATGCTGATCAAGCGTGGTGCTGATCTGCCGCTATTGCTGATCTTCTCCGGGGTGATCGGCGGCATGCTGAGCTTTGGTCTGATCGGCATTTTCCTTGGCCCGGTCGCTTTGGCCGTGACCTACACCTTGCTGCTGGCCTGGATTGATGATGGTCTGGGGGCGGAAGAAAGCGCCGAATCGTCAGACCCGGCGTAAGCGGATCATCCTGAACCAGCCGCCGGCCAGTGCGGGCTGGTCGTGCTCGACAACGAGTTCCGGTGCTTCGGCCAGTAAATCTTCAAATACCACATCGAGCCGGGTTGCTACCCGGCGCAGTAGCGGGTTGGCCAGTCGGCGTATCAGCGCGGGCTGACCCCGGCGGAGGAACTTGTCAAAAACGAGGACTTCCCCGCCCGGTTTGACCACCCGAGCAATTTCCGCAAAGCAGTGTTCGGGTTGCGGCACCACCGCTAGAATCAGATGTAATACTGCGCTATCGAAACTGCCATCGGCAAAGGGCAGGCGCTGCGCGTCGCCTTGTACCGGCACAAAATCGGTCGCGCCAACCCGAGGCAAGGCCCGGCTGAGCATGGCGCGGTTAAGGTCGAGGCCGACATAGTGGTGCTGGGGTGGCAGGTGGGGCAAATCAAGCCCGGTGCCGACGCCAGCAAGTAATACCCGGCTGGCGGTGGTCGGCAAATTGGCCAGACTGCGTAGCCGTGCCACCTGTGACGCACGACCGATCAGCGCATCGTAAAACGGCGCAATCAGTGTGTAGCTGTGCTTAAGGCTCAGTGCAGAACCCTCGGCATGGCCAAAGTGAATTCCGGGATTTCGGCATCAAAATGGGTGCCATCCTCGGCAACCATCTGATACGTCCCCTTCATTGTGCCGACCGGCGTGGTCAGCGATGAGCCGCTGGTGTATTGGAAACTCTCGCCCGGTTTGAGCAGCGGTTGTTTGCCGACTACGCCCAAGCCACGGACTTCCTGAATTTCTTCATGGGCGTCAGTGATGATCCAGTGTCGAGAAACCAGCTGGGCAGCGACCTCGCCGGTATTGGTGACGGTAATGGTGTAGGCGAACAGGTAGCGGTCCTGATCCGGGTCGGACTGATCCGGGATGAACTGTGCGACAGGCTGTACTTCGATTCGGTATTTCTTGGTGTCGGGCATGGGATAATTTCGTCTGTTTGTTTTTGTTCAGGGAAGCATCATGTCAGTCAAAGATTTCATCATCGCACCGAGCATTCTTTCAGCCAACTTCGCCAAACTGGGCGAGGAGGTGGCCAACGTTATCGACTCCGGTGCGGACTGGATTCACTTTGACGTCATGGATAACCATTATGTTCCAAATTTAACCATCGGGCCGCTGGTTTGCGAAGCAATTCGCCCCTGTACCAAGGCGCCGATTGACGTGCACCTGATGGTCAAGCCGGTTGATCGCATCATCCCCGATTTTGCCAAGGCCGGGGCAAATATCATTACTTTCCACCCTGAGGCTTCCGATCATGTGGATCGCAGCCTGTCGCTGATTCGTGATGCCGGCTGTAAAGGCGGTCTGGTCTTCAACCCGGCAACGCCACTGGATTACATGGATTACGTGCTCGACAAGATCGACGTTATTTTGCTGATGAGCGTTAATCCCGGTTTTGGTGGGCAGAAATTTATTCCCGGTACGCTGGCCAAGGCCCGGCAAGCACGCGCCAAGCTTGATGCTTATGAACGCGAAAGCGGTCGGCGTATTCGTCTCGAAATAGACGGCGGGGTAAATACGGCAAATATCGCTGAAATCGCCCGCGCCGGGGTCGATGCCTTCGTCGCTGGTTCAGCGGTTTATGGGGCAGGCAAGGATAGCGATCCACAGCGCTACAACACGATCATCGGCGCGCTGCGTAGCGAATTGGCGAAAGTTTGATGTATTTTCAATCTGTCACCTTCGACCTCGACGGCACGTTGCTCGACACCGTCGCCGATCTGTCAGAAGCCTGCCGGCTAATGCTGGAAGAGGTCGGTGCACCACCGCGCAGTCCGGCTGAGGTGCTCAGCTTTGTCGGCAAGGGTATGGCGGTGTTGGTCGAGCGTTGCCTGACCCATGATGCGCCGCCATCAGAGGCAGCCATGGCGGCTGCAATCGACGCCTTCAAACGACACTATGCTACGGTGAACGGCCAATTTACGCAGATTTACCCCGGTGTGATTGAAGGGCTGCAAGCTTGGAAAGCCAGCGGTTTGAAAATGGGTGTGGTCACCAACAAGCCGGCGATGTTTACCGAGGTGCTGCTGGATCGGGTGGGTTTGAGCCACTACTTCGACGTGATCGTTTCCGGCGATACGACGGCGCATAAAAAACCGCATCCAGAACCCATCTTGCATGCCTGCCGTATTCTCAATGTCAGGCCCGAACTGAATCTGCATATTGGTGACTCAAAGCACGATATTCACGCCGCCCGTGCCGCCGGTTGTCTTGCTTATGCCGTGCCTTATGGCTACAACGAAGGGCAAGCGGTGGACAGTGCAGATTGCGATGCGCTAGTATCTGATTTGCTTGTCGCTTATCACCAAGCCCTTACTTTTAAAGACCTCTCGAAAAAATGATGACTCTGCGTATCTGGAACAAATGGCACGGTTGGCGTCGCTGGCGCCCCTGATCTCTATCCCGATCCCATTCGCGCGCCTTTGCGGCGTATGCACCAGAACGTAATACCTGTCATTCACGAGGCTTTCCCATGACTGAAATTGAATTCAACGCCCTTGCTGCGCAAGGCTACAACCGTATTCCTGTCACACTGGAAACGTTTGCCGATCTCGATACGCCGCTGTCGATCTACCTTAAACTGGCCAACGCGCCATTCACCTATTTTCTTGAATCGGTGCAGGGCGGCGAGCGTTTTGGCCGCTATTCGATTATCGGCCTCGCTGCCCAGACGCGGATTGTGGTCAATGGTCATCAAGTGCTGGTGCTCACTGGCAACCGGGTGGCTGAGCGCGAGGACGACACCAATCCGCTGGAATTTATCGGCAAGTTCATGAGCCGTTTTCGCGCCCCGCCGAGTAATGGCTTGCCACGCTTTTTCGGTGGTTTGGTCGGCTGTTTCGGCTATGACACGGTGCGTTATGTTGAAACCAAGCTGACCCGCACCCACAAGCCGGACGAGATTGGCACGCCGGACATTGGCCTGCTGCTCTCCGAAGAAATTGCCGTCGTCGATAACCTTTCCGGCAAGCTGACGCTGGTCGTCTTTGCCGAACCCGGTTTCCCCGGTGCTTACCAGAAAGCACGGGCGCGTCTCAAGGAGCTGCTCGGTAAATTGCGTACGCCGGTGAATATCCCGAGCGAGCAGCCGGTGCACTCGGAAGCGGCGGTGTCTACCTTTGGTGAGGCTGCGTTTAAAAAAGCAGTATTAAGAGCCAAGGACTATATTACCGAAGGCGATTTGATGCAGGTTGTGCTGTCGCAGCGCATGACCAAGCCTTTTCATGCCAGCCCGCTGGCGCTGTATCGCACCCTGCGTAGTCTGAATCCCTCGCCCTACATGTTCTACTTCGACTTCGAGGATTACCATGTGGTCGGTGCCTCGCCGGAAATCTTAGTGCGACTTGAGGGGGACCGTGTCACCGTGCGGCCGATTGCCGGAACGCGCAAACGCGGGGCATCGCCGGAAGAGGATGCCGCACTTGCCGCCGAGCTGCTCGCAGACGAAAAAGAGTGCGCGGAGCATACCCAGTTGCTAGATCTCGGTCGCAATGACTGTGGTCGGGTCGCCAAGATAGGTACGGTTCGCCTGACCGAAAACATGCTGGTCGAGCGTTACTCGCATGTGATGCACATGGTCTCGAACGTTGAAGGCAAGCTGCAGGATGGGCTGGATGCACTCGATGTGCTGAAAGCCACTTTTCCGGCCGGTACCGTTTCCGGCGCGCCCAAGGTGCGGGCGATGGAAATTATCGACGAACTCGAACCGGTCAAACGTGGCATCTACGCGGGTGCAGTCGGTTACCTCGGCTTCCATGGCGACATGGATCTGGCGATTGCGATTCGTACCGGTGTAGTTAAGGACAAGCGTCTGCACGTTCAGGCTGGGGCGGGAATCGTGGCTGATTCGGATCCTAATTCAGAATGGACTGAAACCCTGAACAAGGCGCGTGCTGTCCTGCGCGCAGCTGAGTTGGCTGAGCAGGGGCTGGATACTCGCTTCGATTGATGCTGCATAAACCCGCCGGCATAGGCCCGGCGGGTGTTGTTTTTTTCTCCTCATTTTTGGCTAGGCACTTCGTAGTCGACGTTCGGCGCTTCCGGTGTTTATACTGGGCTCATGAATTCGAGTATGACAGGGTTAATACATCTCCTCAGGCTGGTTGTTTTTGCCTGTGTAGTGGCGCTTGGCGCTGCTGGCGGCTATCTGTTTTCGACGAATGTGCCGCTGGCCATGCTCTCCTTTGTTGTCGCCGCCGGGCTGGGGTTTTTGTTGTGGCTGCAGTCAGCCTACGTGGCATCTTCTGAATCAGCGCATCTGGCGCGTTTGGCGGCCAGCGAATCCGATCTCAAGGCGGTCATGGAGTATGCGCTCGATGCGGTCGTTCGGATGAACTCCGAAGGCTACATTACCGACTGGTCCGGGCAGGCTTACACTGTTTTTGGTTGGTCGCATGATGAGGTGGTGGGGCAACTGCTGGCCGACGTCATCGTCCCGGAGCGTTATCGGGAAGCGCATGCGCAGGGTTTGGCCCGACTGCTGCGTACCGGACAGGTGCATATTCTCAACAAACGGGTCGAGGTTGAGGGGCTGCATCGTGATGGCCATGAGTTTCCGATTGAGCTGACTATCTCCCGACTCTCAAGTGCTGGCGGCGTTGAGTTCAATGCTTTTGTCCGCGATATTTCAAAACGCCGCGAGCGAGAGAAGGAATTGATGCTGTCTGAAACTGTGTTTAACACAGTCGATGAGGCGGTCATGATTACAGATCCGGAGAACCGGATCATTCGAGTCAATGCGGCATTTACTCAAATTACCGGCTACTCCGCCGAAGAGGTGCTGGGCAAAAATCCGCGTCTCTTGTCTGCAGGAACGCACCCCCCCGAGTTTTATCAAAACTTATGGGGTAGTCTCAAGGCCAATGGTGGTTGGCGGGGTGAGGTCAAAAATCGCCACAAGAGCGGCAGTTTTTACATTGAGTGGTTATCGATCAAGCGACTCTGCGATGCCAAGGGCGATGTAGTTCACTACGTTGCGGTGTTTGCTGATATCAGTGAACGGAAGTCGGCTGAGGCCAAGGTGCATCGACTAGCGCATCATGATCCGTTGACTGATTTGCCCAATCGTACTTTGCTCTCTGACCGACTGAGTCAGGCCTTGGCCACAGCCCAGCGCGAGCGGGGGCGGATGGCGCTGCTGTTTATTGATCTCGATAAATTCAAGCCGGTAAACGATACCCATGGTCACCATGTCGGTGATCTGTTGTTGCAGGAGGTTGCCCATCGCTTGCTTGATGGTGCTCGCGCTTCGGATACGGTTGCTCGTTTGGGTGGCGATGAGTTTGTGGTGCTGTTGCCGGCGATTTCAGGTGAGGGCGATGCCTTGGCGGTGGCGCAAATGATTTTCGATGCGCTGCAAAAAGTGTTTGTAATTGGCGCTTTGCAACTGAGTATTGATGCCAGCATAGGTATTGCGCTTTATCCCGAGCACGGGCTGGACGAAGCAGCGCTAATGCAAAACGCTGATAGCGCAATGTATCAGGCCAAACAGCAAGGCGGTTCGACCATCGTGGTCTATCAG
>CAYRBE010000012.1:0-2441 GCA_964422345.1 uncultured Dechloromonas sp. | reverse complement strand
ATTTTCGTCATTGGTACCAAGCTGATGGCCAAAAAAGGCTCCGGCATCAAGGACTTCCCTGATCTGGCTGGCAAAAACGTCGTAACCACCGCAGGTACCACTTCAGAGCGCCTGCTGCGCAAGATGAATGAAGAGAAGAAAATGGGCATGAACGTGGTTTCCGCGAAGGACCACGGCGAAGCCTTCCTGACCCTGGAAACCGGTCGTGCAGTGGCTTTCATGATGGATGATGCCCTCCTCTTCGGTGAAATGGCCAAAGCCAAACGCGCTGGCGATTGGGAAGTGGTCGGCACGGCTCAGTCCAAAGAAGCTTACGGTTGCATGCTGCGCAAGGATGATCCGGAGTTCAAGAAGGTGGTCGATGCCGCATTGACCAAGGCGATGACCTCGGGTGATGCCGAGAAAATCTACGCCAAGTGGTTCATGGCTCCGATTCCGCCAAAAGGTCTGAATCTCAACATGCCGCTCTCTGAAGAAATGAAGACGCTGTACAAAGCTCCGAACGACAAGGCTTACGAATAATTCGGCCGGCCTGATAACCCCCTGCTGCGGTGTCGTGGCAGGGGTTTGTTTTTTGTCGAGGAGGGTGTAATGAGTTATCAATGGAATTGGGATGTATTCCTTCAGCCAACGGCTGTCGGGGATGATATTTATCTGGGCTGGATGTTCTCCGGCTTCAAGATGACTATCGGTTTGTCGCTCAGCGCTTGGATTATTGCGCTGATGCTGGGGGCGCTGATGGGGGTGCTCCGTACCGTGCCAAATAAGATGCTGGTGCGAATCGCAACAGCTTATGTTGAGTTGTTCAGGAATATTCCGCTGCTGGTTCAGTTGTTTATCTGGTACTTCGTGCTGCCTGAGTTGTTGCCGGCGAGTATCGGCGATGCCTTCAAGCAATCCAGCCCGATCATGCAGCAGTTTTTGTCATCGATGGTTTGTCTGGGTTTGTTCACCAGCGCCCGCGTTGCTGAGCAGGTGCGCTCCGGGATCAACTCCCTGCCGCCAGGGCAAAAAAATGCCGGTCTGGCGGTGGGTTTTACCCTGCCGCAAACCTATCGTTACGTCATGCTGCCAATGGCTTTCCGCATGGTCGTGCCGCCGCTGACTTCAGAGTTTCTCAATATTTTCAAGAACTCGGCGGTCTGCTCGACTATCGGTCTGCTTGAACTTGCAGCACAGGGCAGACAACTGGTGGATTACACAGCCCAGCCTTACGAGTCGTTCATCGCGGTGACGGTGGCCTATGTGCTGATCAACGTTACGGTGATGTTCCTGATGCACCGTTTCGAGCGCCGGATTGCGGTGCCCGGCTTTATCGGAGGCAAATAATATGTACGATTTTGATTGGTCTTCGATCCCCGGTGCTTTGCCCTTCCTTTGGGACGGCATGAAGATTTCGTTTGAAATCACCATTCTGGCTGTCGTGGTTGGTATTGTCTGGGGCACCCTGCTGGCGATGATGCGTTTGTCGTCTATCAAGCCGCTGTCCTTGTTTGCCGCTGGCTACGTCAATTTGTTCCGGGCGATCCCGTTGGTCATGGTGCTGCTCTGGTTCTTCCTGATTGTGCCAAAGTTCCTGACCGACTTGTTCGGCATGCCGTCCGGCACCGACCTGCGCCTGACTTCGGCGATGATCGGTTTTGCCCTCTTTGAATCGGCGTATTACTCCGAAATCATCCGGGCAGGTATCCAGAGCGTTTCCAAGGGCCAGCTCTCGGCGGCCTATGCCATGGGTATGACCTATGGTCAGGCCATGCGTCTGGTGGTTTTGCCGCAAGCCTTCCGCAATATGGTGCCGCTGCTCCTGACCCAGGCCATCATCCTCTTTCAGGATACCTCGCTGGTCTATGTTTCAGCGCTGGCTGACTTCTTCGGTGCCGCCTACAAAGTCGGTGACCGTGACGGCCGTCTGGTTGAGCTACTGCTCTTTGCCGGTCTCGTCTATTTCGTGATTTGTTTCGCCGCCTCGTCGCTGGTCAAGCGGCTACAGAAAAAATACCACCCGGCCTGAGCGCCGGTATCAAGGAGTATTCCATGATTGAAATTAAAAACGTCAGCAAACATTACGGTAGCTTTCAGGTCCTTACCGATTGCACCACCTCGGTCAGCAAGGGCGAGGTCATTGTGGTCTGCGGGCCGTCGGGTTCGGGTAAGTCGACGCTGATCAAATGCGTCAATGGTCTGGAGCCTTTCCAGTCCGGCGACATCATCGTCAATGGCACCTCGGTCGGTGATCCGAAAACCAATTTGTCAAAACTGCGCTCGCATGTCGGCATGGTTTTCCAGAACTTCGAGCTTTTTCCGCACATGAGCATTATGGAAAATCTGACCATTGCCCAGACCAAAGTACTCGGGCGCGGCAAGGATGAGGCTAATGAGAAAGGCATGAAACTTCTTGAGCGGGTCGGCCTCATGGCGCAGGCGGCGAAGTTCCCCGGTCA
>CAYRBE010000011.1:0-23455 GCA_964422345.1 uncultured Dechloromonas sp. | reverse complement strand
GCAGCATTTCACCGTTCTGACCGTAGGCAACAAAGACCTCGCCGGACTCGACCATTTCCATCGGGATGGTGCGGGTCATTGAGGAGCCATCGGCACCCTCGGCCAGCACATAACGCGCCTTCTTGTAATCGACGCCGCAATCTTCGAGCAACAACTTGAGCGGAACGCCGGTAAATTCCGAGCAGGACAGCATGCCGTGGGTGTATTGCACCGTCGGCACCGCCACATTGCCCCACTCCAAACCGGTATTGGCACCGCACTCAATAAAGTGAATACGCGACACTGACGGCAAACGCATCAGCTCGTCCATCGTGTAAACCTTGGGCTTCTTCAGCAACGAGTCATCAGAACCGTTGATCATCAAGCGATGCCGCGCCGGATCAACATCCTGCCAGCCCTGATGGTGACGCTCGAAATGCAGGCCGGACGGCGTAATGATGCCAAACAGGCCCTGCAATGGCGAAAACGATACTGAAGCACCGCCAACCCTTGCCAGACCGGGCGATTCGCGACGAAGCAACTGGCTCTCAAACTTCGATGGCATACCGTAAGGATTAGTTGCCACCGGCTTGCCCAGCGTAGTCGACCACTCCGGCAAATTCAGAATATTGCTATCGCCTTCTGCTGCAGCACGTGCTGCCATGGGCGCTGCCAGCGCGGCACCGGCAGCCAGAAAGCTCTTGCGGAGAAAGTCACGGCGCCCCGCCGCAACTGCCTTTACCTGCTCTTCCGAAAGGAAGTTTTCCGGGGCCACACGCAAACGCCCGGGTTGTTTTGAAATATCACTCATCGAGACAACACCCCTCCACTAGGTTTCATACTATTTGGCCAATACACCAAGCTCATCGCCCAGATCACGACTCGCGATCGTGATACTCACTGTCCGGCAGATATCAACAAAATTTGGATCAACTACTCGATAAAAAACCGAACTCCCCTCCCGACGACGATCTACCACCCCCGCCCGGTACAAAATATTCAGATGCCGAGAAATATTGGCCTGCGTCAGCCCGACCTTTTCAACAACTTCATGAACCGCACGCTCCTCGGCACACAAACAGGAAAGAATGCGCAAGCGCGTTGGATCAGCCAGCAATCCAAAGTAATTCGCAACCTGTTGAAATACCTGTAGAGTCTCGTCCATGACGTTTTTTGATCTGAATTAAGAATTAATGTATAACTACACACTTATATAGTCAACTGCTAATATTTGTGCAATGCAGCATGCAATTTATTCAAAAGGCCTATACCCTTCGGATTATTCTGCGGCTGATCAAGACCCAAAAAAGCCCGCAAGAAAAAACTAACGACTTACACATACAGAGGAGATTCTCGATGAGACTGTTACCCACGATCACAGCCCTCGGCCTGCTTGTCGCAACAAGCGCCGCTGTCGCCGCTGACCCCAACCTGCCGCGCAATCTGGCTGCAACTTGCGCCAACTGCCACGGCACCAACGGCAATGCAATCAAAGGTGCCGGCCTCGATTCGCTGGCGGGCATCCCAAAAGACAAGACACTGCAAAAGCTGGCTGACTTCAAGAGCGGCGACAAACCGGCTTCGATCATGCACCAGATCGCCAAGGGCTATACCGAAGAGCAGCTTGACCTGATCGCCACCTACTTCGCTGCGCAAAAATAAGGGAGATGACCATGATGTTGATGAAAAGACGTGATTTCCTGAAAGTTGGCGCAGCCGCAAGTGCAATGGCTTCTCTTTACGGTTGTGCCGGTGGCGGTAAGGCCAGTGGCCATGTTGTGGTCGTCGGTGGCGGCTACGGCGGCGCAACGATCGCCAAGTATCTGCGCATGTGGAGCGAAGGCAGCGTTCAGGTGACCCTGATCGAACGTAACCCGACCTTCATTTCCTGCCCGATCTCCAATCTGGTCATTGGTGGCACCAAGACCATGGAAGACATCACGATCAGCTATGACGGCCTGAAAAACAAATGGGGCGTCCGGGTTATTCAGGATGATGTGCTGGGTGTTGATGCAGCCAAGCGCTCGATCTCGCTTGCCAAAGGCGGCAACATGACCTACGACCGGTTGGTGCTGTCACCGGGCGTCGATTTCATGTTTGACCAGATCCCCGGCCTGAACAATGCCGCAGCCCAGTCTAAAATCCTCCACGCCTGGAAGGCCGGCGCCCAAACCGTCGCCCTGCGCAAGCAGCTGGAAGACATGAAAAATGGCGGCACCTACGCCATCTCAATTCCCAAAGCACCTTACCGCTGCCCACCCGGGCCTTACGAGCGCGCTTGCTTGGTCGCTGACTACTTCAAGAAGAACAAGCCCAAATCAAAAGTCGTGATTCTTGATGCCAACGAAGATGTGACGTCCAAGAAAGGCTTGTTTACCAAAGCTTGGACCGATCTTTACAAGGACATCGTAGAGTATCGCAACAACAGCGAAGTGAAGGATGTTGACGTCGCCACCAATACCGCCATTCTTGAGTTCGACAAGTTCAAGGCCGATGTTTTGAACATCATCCCACCGCACCGCGCAGGCGACATCGCAGCCAAATCAGGCCTCAAGCTGATTAACAACCGCTGGGTTGATATCAACTGGCTGTCTATGGAATCGGTCAACACACCCAATGTTCACGTACTCGGTGATGCCGTATTCCCAGCACCAACGATGCCGAAATCAGGGCACATGGCCAACCAGCATGGCAAACTCGCAGCTGCTGCGATTTTGAATATGTTGGCCGGTCAGGAACCAAGCCAGACGCCGGTAGTCATGAACACCTGTTACAGCTTTGTCGATGCGAAGAATGCCATTCACGTTTCTTCAGTCCATCAATACGACGCTGCAACCAAGGTTGTTCAGCCAGTTAAAGGCGCTGGCGGCGTATCAGTTGCCCGTAGCGAACTGGAAGGCAAGGTTGCGATTGGCTGGTCAAAGAATATCTGGGCTGACATGCTGACCTGATTAGCTATCTGCCAGATCAAAAGACAAAGGCCGCTTCACGCGGCCTTTGTCTTTTATCGCCGACAGTTAGCCTCTGATAACCATTTGTACAACACATCAAACAGCTTTTCTGGCTCGACTGGCTTTCCGATGTGATCATTCATCCCTGCATCAAGGCATTGCTGACGATCTTCATCCAAAGCATTAGCGGTCATCGCCAAAACTGGCGTATCTGCGTATGCCGGGATTCCACGGATGGCTATCGTTGCCTCAATACCATTCATTACCGGCATCTGCAGATCCATCAAAATCAAAGCATAGTCGTTGGCAGCAGCAGCCATTTCCAATGCTTGGGCACCATTCTCGGCCAGATCCACAACCAACCCGACCGCCTCCAGCAATTCGCGAGAAACCTCCTGATTGATTGGCTCATCCTCCACCAGCAGAACTCGCCACCCGGCGAATCCATTTCTGATCCGCGCTTCGACCGTATCCACATCATGGCTACTGACCAAAGTTGGCTGCGCTATCGCCTTACCGAGATGCACTGTAAAGCAGAACGTACTACCTTGCCCCGCAATGCTCTCAACGGTGATCTCCCCTCCCATCATCTCAACCAGACGCTTGCTGATAGCCAAGCCCAAACCGGTACCCCCGTACACTCTGGTCATCGAACTATCTGCTTGCTCAAAGGGAGCAAACAGTCGTTTCTGATCCGCTGTTGAAATACCAATTCCGGTGTCTCGCACCTCAAATTTCACCGTAACACTATCAACCAAGCGTTCAACACAACTCACATTGACAGACACCTCCCCAGCATCGGTAAATTTAACGGCATTGCCCATTAAATTAAGCAAGACTTGGCCAATACGTTGCCTGTCACCTTGCACCAGCATCCCTGCTAACTCTGGTGAAATTTGAACATCAAAACCCAGCCCTTTTTCAGACACTTTTTGATCCAGCAGGCTGACCACATGAGCCAGCACGTCACCTAGCTGAAAATCAATGGCTTCAAGTGTCAGTCGGTCAGCCTCAATCTTTGAAATATCGAGAATATCGTTAATCACCGCAAGTAGATGCCGGGACGCCTGTTTCACCTTGGTCAATTGGTCAATCTGCTTGGGATCCGAAGCGCGGCGCAAAACCAGATCTGTCATCCCCATAATTGCATTCATTGGAGTACGCAATTCATGGCTCATGTTTGCAAGAAATGCGCTCTTTGCACGATTGGCTGATTCGGCAAAGTCCTTGGCAACAACCAGATCGGCAGTCCGCTCCTCGACCAGCGATTCAAGACGGTAACGGTGTAGAGACAATTCATCAGCTGCCGCTTTTTGCGCCGTTATATCGACGCAAAATCCAATATAACCAATAAACTCACCTGAGCTATCAAAACGAGGATTACCATCATCCCTCAGCCAACGGTAGCTGCCATCGGCATGTCGTAAGCGGTAATCCATACTGAACGGCTGTCGCTGATCAAATGCTTGCACATAGGTCGCAAGACACCGATCAAAATCATCGGGATGCACCCCTTCTGTCCAGCCGTTGCCATATTCCTGCGCCAAGGTACGGCCGGTGAATCTGAGCCATGGTTCATTAAAGTAGTTACACAATTTATCCAGCCCAGAGGTCCAGATCAGGGTGCTGCCACTATTAGCAAGGGTGCGGAAATGTTGTTCGCTTTCACGCAGAAGATGCTCTGATTCTTTGCGCTCGGAAACATCGCGAAACTCGACGACCCTGACTTCGCGCCCTTGATACGTGATGTTCTTTCCTTTGATGGCCAATGGATAGCGAGAGCCATCCTTACGCAGACCTTCTACTTCATAGGATTTATCATAACCACTCCGAATGTTTCCGAGGACGGTTTCAACCGACTCAGGTGCAATCAAGTCAAGGCCATTCTTTCCAATCAACTCCTCGTGACTAAACCCGGAAATATCAGAGAGTCCCTTGTTGCACTCCAGAATCAGCCCTTTATCGTGAATGATAATGCCGCCGTAGGATGCATCACTCAAGGCCCTGAAACGCGCTTCACTCTCTTTAAGAGTCTCTCGTGCTAAAGCGAGTTGTCGATTCAGTCGGTGCAGGTAAATACTGACAGAAAGCGCGATTGCGACAATCAGCAACAAGACGATCAGGGCCGGCACAACCCACTTTGGCGTACTGCTGGGCTTTGGGTCATAGATAAACCCATCAAGCAAAAACCCGGTTTTTACCAGTCCTGCCTTGACGAAGCTATCGGCCATGTGTTGCCAGCGGCCCGGATTCATATGACCAATTTCGATCAAATCGGGGTAAATCAGCTTACGTATTTCCGCCGCTTCAAACAGCAAGTGATCCCGTGACTTCTCAACCCGATACTGATTGATCAACAGATCAATTATTTCTTCCGGATGATCCATCGCATACCGCCAGCCCTTCAGCGTAGCTCGGCGCATCGCCTCGACCCGTTGGGGGTGGTCCCGTAACTCAGTCTCAGACGTAAATAAAATATCGCTATAAAAATCAATCCGATAATTTTTTGGATCTAATATTGTGTAATTGATACCTTGCTGCTTAAGAAAATACGGCTCATTCGTGGTGTAGGAGTTAAACGCATGAACTTTGCCAGAAATCAGATCGTCAAGGTTATAGCTGCTTGGGACAATATTTACCTGAGAAATCTGCACTCCCTCACCGAGAAGCATTGACAGAAAATCTGCATCTTCGGTGGAGTTCATCAGCATCACCTTCTTGCCGATCAGATCATGAACCGAATTAATACCGGAATCACTCCGCGCCAATAAAACAGAAGGCGAGTGCTGGAATATTGCGGCAAGTGCAACGAGAGGCTTGCCTTGTAATCGCTGATAGAGGACTTCGCTATTACCCTCAGCATACTGAGCCCGGCCAGCCAACACCTCAGGCACAGGTTGACGCTCGGGTGATCCAGCATGCAACCGGACCTCTAAGCCCTCATCACGATAAAACCCTTTTTCCAGTGCAGCGTAGTAGCCGGCAAACTGAAATTGGTGATGCCATCGAAGCTGAAGATCAACAACCTGAGTCGGAGATGCCCACACCGGCCCCAAAAAAACAAGGCATAGCAACCAAGATAGGCCCAAACGTTTGACGAACGGCATTGCTCAACATTCCTCATTGACGACAAACCAGCGGCTCATACCCAATATGAGCCGGCTTTATCTAACAATGCCGATCCTACGCCCAAACCAAAAATATGACAATAATATTAAAGTCGCCGGTTCAGGTTGATGGGTTAAGCAATCTGCCAGAATCAATCCAGCGTTGCGATGTACTCAGAAACTGCATTCCGCTCCAGCTCACTGAGCTTGGAGGCCACCGTATGCATCACCGCATTGTCGTTATTCCGCTCACGGCTGTTGAACTGCTTGATCTGGTCCTCAATGTAACGCGGATGCTGCCCGGCCAGACGCGGCAACTGCGGTGTTCCATGGCCCTTTGCCCCGTGGCAACTGGCACAAGCGGGCACACCAGAAAATGAATTGCCGCGATTAAAGACGTATTTACCGACCGCAACCAGCTCGGCATCACGAGCGGTGCGGGCAGTCGTTTTTTTCTTCTCAAAGAACACACCGAGCGACTTCATTTCATCCGGCGTCAGCTCTTCAGACTGCGGCTTCATGGTGTCGCTCTTACGCTTACCATTTTTGAATTCAGCTAACTGCTTGGCAATATATTCCCAATGCTGCCCGGCCAAACGTGGATAAATCGGGCTGGCTGATTCACCTTCCAAACCATGACAAAGGAAACAACGCCCTCCAACAATTTCCTCGGCCCGAGCCAGATCGACTTTTGGCTCAGCCGCAGACAGCGGTGTAATTAGACTCGCCAGCAGAGCACTCACCCCAATCAGCGTTTTTTGTATTTTGGTCAATTGATTTCCCCTTACATTTCAGACAATATGAACGAATTATTAAATAGTAATTCGCTTACGCTTTGCTTTCAATCAAACTTTGCTCAAAAGCTTATAACGATACTGGCAAAAGTATAAGGTTCAGGAGACGGGTATGAACAGACGCAATTTTCTGCGAGGCTCAACTGCCTTAACGGCCTTGGTTGCAGCAGAGTGCGCACCATGGCAATCAATCAATGCCTTCGCCCGCGAACTAGACGAATTTGTGCGCGGCCCTGTAGTCAAGGATCACCCGCTGCGTCAGGTTTCAAAACACGTCTGGATGATTTTTTCCCCCGACGGTTTCCCCTCTCCGGAAAATCAGGGAATGATGTGCAACATCACCTTTGTAAATACGGCAAAGGGGATTGTCGTCGTGGACTCTGGCGGATCAGTCCAGATTGGTGAAATGTCGATCCGGCAAATCAAAAAGACGCTCAAGAAGCCGGTGATTGCTGTCATCAATACGCATTATCACGGTGACCACTGGCTGGGTAACCACGCCTACGTCGAGGCCTACGGAAAAGGCCTGCCCCTCTATGCCCATGCCGGCACCATACAGGCGATTCAAGGCGTACAAGGTAATCTCTGGCGCAGTCTGATGGAGCAATGGACCAATCAGGCCACACTGGGCACAAAAATCGTCCCGCCAACCTTGCCACTAAGCCACGGTAACGAGTTGAAATACGGCGACGTCACCCTGCGTATGCATCATTTCGGCACAGTACACACACCCAGCGACCTTTGTGTTGAAGTTCTGGAAGACGGTGTCATGCTGGTGGGCGATGTGGCAATGGACCACCGGATCGCCAATATGGATGACGGATCCTATCTCGGCACACTCAAAGCCTACGATGCACTGGAAAAGACCGGCGCCAAGATCTGGCTACCCGGCCATGGCGAGCCAGGCAGCAGCGTTCTGCAATGGAACCGGACCTTGTTTGAAGGTATCTACCAGCCCTGCGAACAGGCGATCAAAGATGGCCTGCCGCTGGAGGAAGCAAAACGTCTGGTCCTCAAAGACCCACGGGTTGCCAGCCAGGCCAGAGACACCAAAGGCTTTGAAACCAATATCGGAAAATATGTCAGCCTGGCTTACCTCGAAGCCGAAGCAGCTGGTTTTTAACCCTCATTTTAGGAAATATCATGCGTCTCCTACTCGCCTGCCTGATTACCTTGATCGCGCTCCCCGCACAAGCCGAAGAGCCTTGGGGCACGGTTGATCTGAACGCAGCAAAGCCGCTGCACGAAAAAGCCTGCGGCGGTTGCCACATCCGTATGTATGGCGGCGATGGCAGCAAAATGTACACACGGGATGGCCGCATGCTGTCGAACAAACTTGAGTTATTGCAACGGGTCGCCGCCTGTAACTCACAGGTCAATGCCAGCTGGTTTCCAGAGGATGAAGGCAATGTCGCAGCTTGGCTGAACAAGCAGTATTACCATTTTGAAAAATGACCTGTTCAAAGCCAATTTCGACAACGTTTGCCACCTTGGCCGCCAGCTTTTTTCTGGCATTCAGCCCAAACGTCAGTGCTGCCGGGAGTTCATTGAAAAATGCAGCTAACTTGCAGGCAGAGGCTGCTGAAGCGGCACAGAAAGGCGGCCCGCTCATCGTTTTATACAGTCGCAAAGATTGCAAGTATTGCGAAACAGTGCGGCGCGACTACCTTAAACCGCTCACCAATAATCCGCGCTACCGCAATCAGCTACTGGTGCGCCAGATCAATCAGGACAGCGATGCAGAATTGATTAATTTTCGGGGTGAGAAATCCACCCACAGTGGCGTCGCAGCCAGCGAAAAAATTAAACTGGTACCGGTGGTTGCCTTCTACGGTCCCAATGGCAAAAAGCTAGCAGACCCAATCGTTGGTGCCCGTATCGCCGATTTCTATCAAAGTTATCTTGAAGCGGCGATAGAGCAATCGAACCAGCAACTGGCCCGATAACTCACATCAATGCTACGGTGCACCGGCAAAAACAGCAAAAATCAAGACAGACGACGCCGCGCCTCATACAAACAAACCCCGGCCGCCACCGAAACATTCAGGCTTTCCACTGTGCCATGCATCGGAATGCTGACCAGTTGATCACAGGTCTCGCGGGTCAAACGACGCATACCTTCGCCTTCCGCACCCAGCACCCACGCAGTCGCTACCGGCCATTGCGCTGTGTATAGGCTACCTTCTGCCTGATCGCTAGTACCAATCACCCAAATCTCACGCTCTTTCAGCTCGCGCAAGGTGCGCGCCAGATTAGTCACCATCACATAGGGCACCGCCTCAGCCGCGCCGCACGCAGTTTTCATCGCCACATCGGTCAGCCCCGCTGCCCGGTCCTTCGGTGCAATCACCGCATGAACCCCGGCCGCATCGGCCACCCGCAAGCAGGCACCGAGATTACGCGGATCGGTCACGCCATCAAGCACCAACAGGAAGGCCGGCTCTTCCAGCGTATCAAGCACATCATCCAGATGCGCCAGCTTACGCCCGCCTTCAATCCGGGCAATAACACCCTGATGCTTGGCACCGGGGGCCATGCTGTCGAGTTTCTTGCCATCGGTCGCGACGACGCTCACCCCCTGCAATTCAGCATGTTGCAACAGCTCACGCGCCCGCGCATCCTGCCGCGTGCTATCAATCAGGATTTCTTTAACCGACTCCGGATCGTGACGCAGCTTGGCAGTCAGTGCATGGAAACCATAAATCAGGCGGGAGGACATGGCGGCTTTCGGAAAATTTAATGATGCATTTTACCGCGTCCCTCGACTTGTATAAAAACAACAAATATTCAGCAAATCTACGTTAACCCTTGAGTTTCCAGCCTTTGCGCCGATAATTGATTGAAGCAACTCTTTTGGAGGCCACTTGCTAAGCGACAATCAACGCCATTGGGGAGTCGATCAGTGGGCAGCCTATCTCAGCGCCCGCGAAATTCCCTGTATGCCGCGCTCCAAAGCGCGCTTACTGGAACTCGAAACAGAGCGTGGCGACCGTCTTTCTGCCAATGACTTGGCAGAACTCGCGGGAGCCGACCCCTTCCTCTGCCTGCAGTTGCTTCGCCAGGCCGAAGGGCATCGGGCACAACGACTTGGCCACGAAACAACCACACCACTGGCAGCCGTCATGCAACTCGGCACAACCAGCTTTCACGCCTTGCTGCAAAACAGCCCGGAAACAGACGAAGAAAACATCGGACTCGCTGCCTGTGAAGCACGTTCCCACCTCGCCAGCCGGATCGCCCTACGTTGGGGAATGCAGCGCGCCGACATTTCTCCTGACGAGGTTGCCATGGCAACCTTGCTCGCTGAAATTGGTGAATTACTACTCTGGAACTTCGCCCCTGAACTCCCGCTAGCCGCGCTTCAAGCGCTCAAATCAGGCCTCGCCCAACGTTCAGTTCAAGCGCAGGTAGACACCTGTGGCTTCCGCTTCAAAGACCTGAGCCTGAAGTGCGCCACCATTTGGCACCTGCCCCCGCTGCTAACCCAGTTGATTCGCGGCATCGACAACACCCGCGCCAACCTCTCGCGCAACTGCGCCGACACAGCCCGCCACCTAATCAGCGGCGGCCCGAATGACCCGGCACTACCCTCCGACCTTGCCGATGCCAAGCACATCATTCCTGGCGCCAGCCTCGAGTGGCTTGCAGCACAGTTACCCGGCCTGAGCGAAGAGGATATAGAACGCATTACCCTCAAAGCTCAGGACTTGATCGAGCCCACGCACGCATGAGCCCGACCAACGGCTAACGCTTCTTCGCCGCTTTCTTGCTCGCAGGTTTAGAAGATGACTTAACTGGGGGCTTAGCTGAGTGCTTACCCGCCGGTTTTGACTTGACCTTCACCTTACCTGGTGATTTTTTCCCAGCTGGCTTGGCTCCCAGCTTGGCTGGTGCTTTGGCATGTGGACTACGCCCAACCGGCTGATCACGTGAATCTGAATGATCAAATCTGGCATTCCGGGCCTGCGGCTTAATCGTGCTACGCCCGGGCGGCTTTTTGCCAGTATCCGCACCAGCATCCCGAACCAGCGTAAAGTCGATCTTGTTCTGCTCCAGATCAGCCCGTACCAGTTTGACCCGTACCCGATCACCCAGACGATAACGTTTCCCGGTCCGCTCACCGAGCATCTGGTGCTTGATGTTATCGAACTGAAAATAATCTTCGCCAAGATCAGAAACGTGCACCAGACCTTCAACATAGATTTCGTCGAGCGCGACAAAAATACCAAAGCCGGTCACTGCTGAAATCGTACCGTCGAACTCCTCGCCGATCCGCTCCTTCATGAAGTAGCACTTCAGCCAGTTTTCGACGTCCCGCGTTGCCTCATCAGCCCGTCGCTCAGTGCCTGAACAATGCAGGCCGATATCATCCCAACTGAGGTGTGGCGTATAAACTTGACCGGCCAATACCGCCTTGATCGCACGATGCACCAGCAGATCAGGATAGCGCCGGATTGGTGAAGTAAAGTGGGTGTAATGCTCGTAAGCCAGACCAAAGTGACCAACGTTATCCGGGCTGTACATCGCCTGTTTCAGCGAACGTAGCATCACCGTCTGCAACAACTGGAAATCCGGGCGCAGCTTGATCTTTTCAAGCAGGATGGCGTAATCCTTGGCACAGGGGTCATCACCGCCGCCTAGCGCCATCCCGAATTCACCGAGGAAACTGCGTAAATTTTTCAGCTTTTCATCGCCCGGTGCCGCGTGAATCCGGTACAAACATATCTGTTTATGAACCGCGAGGAAGTCTGAAGCACAGACATTCGCCGCCAGCATGCACTCCTCAATCACCCGGTGCGCGTCATTACGGACAACCGGAATGATGTTCTCGATCTTGCCCTGCTCGTTGAAAACCATCTGCCGCTCAGTGGTCTCGAAATCAATCGCACCACGCTGAGCGCGCGCTGCATGCAAAGCATGGAACAACTTATAGAGATTAGCGATGTGGAGTTGCAGCGCAATATGAATATCACTTTCCGGTTTGGCCTCACCAGACAACCACGACCACACCAGGTTGTAGGTCAAACGCGCCTTGGAGCGGAAGACCGCAGGGTAAAACTTGTACGGGCCGATTTTCCCGCTGGCATTGATTTCCATATCGCAAACCATCGCCATCCGCTCGACATCTGGGTTCAGCGAGCAAATACCGTTCGACAGCTTCTCCGGCAGCATCGGAATCACCCGGCGCGGGAAATAGACTGAATTACCGCGATCCATCGCTTCTTTATCCAGCGCCATCCCCGGCCTGACGTAATGCGAAACGTCAGCAATCGCGACAATCAAGCGCCAGCCCCGACCTTTTTTCTCACAATAAACCGCATCGTCAAAGTCACGCGCCGTCTCACCGTCAATCGTCACCAACGGCAAGTCACGCAAATCAACCCGGCCGGCCAGATCAGCTTTCTTGACCTTGTCAGGGAGCTCCTTATTTTCTTCCAATGCAGCCCGTGAAAACTCAAATGGCAGATCATGCTTGCGCAAGGCAATCTCGATCTCCATGCCTGGATCGGCATAGTTACCGAGCACTTCAATCACTTTGCCGATCGGCTTGGAAAATTTGCTGGGCTGCTCGATGATTTCAACCATCACCACTTGCCCGGACTCAGGCTTGATCTTGGATTTCTTCTCCGGCGGAATCAAAATATCCTGAGCAATCCGGCGATTTTCCGGAACCACAAAAATTAGCCCGTGCTCAACCAGAACCCGCCCAACCACGCGGCTATTAGCCCGCTCGGTCACCTCAACGATACTTCCCTCAGGCCGTCCTTTGCGATCAACACCCATGACACGAACAAGCGCACGATCACCGTGCAATACCTTCGCCATCTGGTGCTGAGCCAAAAAAATATCTGGGCTAGCATCGTCGGGTACCAGAAAACCGTAACCATCCTGATGACCTTGAATCTTGCCCGCAGTCAAACTAGCGCGCTCCGGCAAAATGTAGGTTCCCTTGCGGTTACGCAGCAACTGACCTTCGCGCTCCATTGCGCCGAGGCGGCGCTGGAACATTTCGCACTCGCTTTCGGCAATATCCAGCAACCCGACGAGTTCAACAAAACTCAGCGGCCGCCCCTCATCAGTTAAAACCTGAGTCACATATTCACGTGACGGCAGGGGTAATTCATAGCGCTTCGATTCTCGTTCAAAAAACGGATCTGCACGACGGGTCTTTGACAGCTTTTTTATTGACATCTCTTGTTCTTTCTCTATAATGGCGGCTCTTCGCACCTGTGCCCAGGTGGCGGAATTGGTAGACGCACTAGTTTCAGGTACTAGCGGGTAACTCCGTGGGGGTTCGAGTCCCTTCCTGGGCACCAGCGATTTTGATATAAGGCCTTGTTAAAACAAGGCCTTTTTTCATTTCTGCCGGGGATTTTCCAACAATCTGCATTTGTGCTGTTTGCTGCAAAGGTCGCATTGTCTCACATCCATGGCAACCGCCCGTGGTTGTCACAATTCATCACACTTCGGCACAGAACTGGCGTCATCAATTATCCACGGAACTGCGTTATGCGGTTATCACAATAACAAACGATGACTGCCATGAAAAAAATAATCAGCCTAAGCCTTGTTGCACTACTCACTCTGGGAACAAGCGCAACTGTTCAAGCCGACTGGGGACGGCATGGTGGATATCGCCAGCACGACAATCACCATGACCGACATCACCATAACCGGCATCATCATCGCTCAGGCTCAAGCTGGGCCGGCCCCGCGGCACTGCTTGCCATCACAGGACTGGCAGTAGGGGCTGCGGCATACAGCAGCCAAGTCCATAGTACACCGGTCTATGTTGCCCCACCGCCACCGCGCCCGATTCAGGTCGTCCCTGATAACGGCAGCTGGTACTACTGCGGCTCATCCGGCCAATATTACCCATATGTCCGCCACTGCCCGGAAGGCTGGCAAGAGGTGATGCCACCGCGCTGAAAATGAAAAACGGGCCCAAGGGCCCGTTCACCGTAGCACTCACCCCGAATCAATTAATTGAACGGATGCTGCTTCAGAATGGTTTCGTCCCGCTCTGGACCGGTAGAGACAATCGCAATCGGCACTTCACAAAGCACTTCCAGACGATTCAAATAGGCCTGAGCTGCAACCGGGAGATCCTCCCAACGCTTTACTCCGAAAGTCGTGCCGCTCCAGCCTGGCATGGTTTCGTAGATTGGCACACAACGTGCAACCTCATCTGCGCCGATTGGCAACAGATCAATGACCTTATCGCCCAGCTGGTATCCGGTACAGATATTGATTTCTTTCAGACCATCAAGGACGTCAAGCTTGGTAATACACAGCCCGGTCAGCCCATTGATACGTGCCGAACGACGAAGTAGTGCTGCATCAAACCAGCCACAACGGCGCTTGCGACCAGTTACGGTACCAAACTCTTTGCCGATCGAGAACATCTGATGGCCCGGCGTTCCTTCTGCATCAATATCCAGTTCACTCGGGAAGGGTCCGCCACCAACGCGGGTACAGTAAGCCTTGGTAATCCCCAAAACATAATGCAACATTCCCGGACCGACACCAGCACCAGCAGCAGCCTGACCAGCAACGCAATTGGAAGAGGTTACAAAAGGATAGGTGCCATGGTCGATGTCGAGCAAGGTCCCTTGAGCCCCTTCAAACAACATATTCTGTCCCGCTTTATTGGCGGAATACAAAGCTGCTGAAATATCAACCACCATCGGCTTGATCTGCTCGGCATCGGCCATCGCCTGATCATAAACAGTCTGAAAATCAACTGCTGGAGCCTTGAAATACTGGGTCAACACAAAATTGTGATACTCCAATACTTCCTTCAACTTTTCAGCAAAACGCTCTGGATTGAACAAGTCATAAACCCGCAGGCCACGACGCGACACTTTGTCTTCGTAGGTTGGCCCGATACCTTTACCGGTCGTACCAATTTTCTTGTCGCCGGCCTTCGCATCTTCGCGTGCGCGGTCAATAGCCGAGTGGTAAGGCAGAATCAGCGGGCAACCCGGACTAATCTTGAGGCGCGAACGAACATCAATACCGCCTTTTTCGAGTTCCGCAATTTCCGATAGCAGGTGATGCACGTCGAGCACAACACCATTGCCGATGTAACAATCCACACCATCGCGAACAATGCCGGAAGGAACCAGATTCAGTTTATAAACCTGCTCACCGACCACCAGCGTATGGCCCGCATTATGGCCGCCTTGGAAACGGACAACACCCTGAGCATGATCGGTCAGCCAATCGACTATCTTACCCTTACCTTCGTCACCCCATTGGGTGCCAACTACGATAACGTTCTTTGCCATTCCCTTAGTCCTCTTGAATTGCTTCTATGATCCATTGTCCGCCAACATGTGCGAGCTTGCGATCACACAGCGGACCTTCACAAGCGGTTTCACCTGGTAATAATTCGACGACAATTTCTCCAGCTTGTCGTAGCGAAGCAATGTTGGCCGCCAATATTTTGTCATTTCCAACATTAGGCGCGAGAATCCCTGCTTGGGCTCGAACAGCAGGAACTAAGCGCGCAACTTCACGCAAATCCATCGAAAATCCGGTTGCCGGACGGGCACGACCAAACGTTTTACCTGCGCCATCGTAACGCCCACCCAAGGCAATCGCTGCCGGATATCCCGGGCAATACGCGGCAAACACGACACCATTATGGTAGTGATATCCACGCAGATCGGAGAGATCAATCGAAAACGGCAAATCTGGCGCGGCCTCTACCAAATGGCGCAAACCATCCAGTGCAGCAACAATCTCTGGGAGTGGCGGTAAGACTTTGTTTGCCCGTACTAACAAATCTACGCCACCATATAACTCTGGCAAAGCCAGCAAAGCTTCACGATAAGGTGATGGCACATCGGCGCAGACCAGCATCAACTCTGGAACGTCTTTCGATTGCAACAAACCAAGCACCTTCTGCTCAGTTTCTTCAGGCAAACCGGCAGCTTTGGCCAGCGCTCTGAATATACCGACATGTCCAAGATCAATCCGGCTGATTGGAAGGCTGATTGCAGCAAACGCACCAGCCATTAGGCGGATGATATCGAGATCAGCAGCAATACCTTCATAGCCGTATAACTCGGCACCGATTTGCACTGGTTCACGGCCAGCCGAGACGGAGGCTGGCAAGGTGTGCAACACGCTGCCGCAATAGGAAAGCCGGGTAACCCCCTGATGATTGAGTAAATGAGCATCAATCCGCGCTGCCTGCGGCGTAATGTCAGCCCGCACCCCCATCGTACGCCCCGAAAGCTGGTCAACCAGCTTGAAGGTACGCAACTTGAGATCCTGCCCGGCACCGGTCAGAAGCGATTCAAGATACTCCAGCATCGGCGGCATGACGAACTCGTAGCCACGACCACGAAAATGGTCGAGCAAAGTCCGACGCAACTGTTCAATGTGTGCAGCCTCTGCCGGCAAAGCATCAGCAATATATTCAGGTAACAGCCAGTTCATGAGAAGAACATCAAAAGGACGAGGCCAATCAGCATCGAAGTCAAACCAACGAAGCGAATCTGCCCATCCGAAAATTGGATAAGACGGCGAAAGGTTTCACGCCATGCCGCCGGCGCAATAAAGGGCATGATGCCTTCAAGCACCAGCATCAGTGCGAAGGCAAGCAATAGCGTAGAGGTCATTTACCTTTGTCGTTACTGCGACCCGTACTCTTCATGAATTTAAAGAAATCAGAGTTTGGCTCAACCACAAGGATATCGCTTTTGCTCTTAAAGCTGCCACGGTATGCTTCAAGACTACGATAAAACGCGTAGAAATCTGCATTTTGTGCAAAAGCCTGACTATAGATTGATGCAGCCTTGGCATCGCCCTCACCCTTTAACTTCTGGGCATCGCGGTAAGCATCGGCAATAATTACTTCTCTCTGACGATCCGCATCAGCACGAATTTTTTCAGCTTCTGCCGAACCCTCTGAGCGCAACTCATTGGCTACACGCTTACGTTCAGCTTCCATCCGGCGATAAACCGCTTCGCTAACCTCTGTCGGCAACTCAACGCGCTTCAAACGCACATCAACAATCTGTACGCCAATCTTACGAGCGTCAATATCAGCCTTTTGGCGCATCTGATCCATGATCTTGTCGCGCTCGCCAGAAACCACATCCTGCACCGTGCGCTTACCAAATTCCTCACGCAATCCTGCATTCACAGTCTGATTCAAACGAGTCCTGGCTCTTGCCTCATCACCACTAACCGAGATGTAGTAGAGGCTGGGGTCAATAATTCGCCATTTAATATAGGAATCAACCAGCACGTTCTTTTTTTCTGAAGTAATAAAACGCTCTGGCTCGCTGTTATCGAGCGTAATGATGCGCTTCTCGAAAAAGCGAACATTCTGAATCATCGGAATCTTGAAGTTCAGACCGGGTTCCGAAATCACCCTCTTAACTTCGCCCAACTGGAAGACCAACGCATACTGACGCTGATCAACCGTAAAAATGGACATCGCCAGAACAACCAGTATGGTTGCAAGAACAGCCCCGATAAAATTAATTTTTGAACTCATTATTAACGCCCCTCCCGATCACGTGAACGCAACGAACCATCACGTGAACTCGAAGAATATGCCCCACCGCCCACATTGGGCGCTTTCTCTAACTGAGGCGGCACATCATTTGATACCGAACCAGAAGCCGAACGACCAGACTGCTGACCAACATTTGTTTCACCAGTTGGATGTGCAGTTGTTGCAGCAGCGCCCTGCATTAGCTTATCGAGCGGCAAATAAAGCAAATTGCCCTGACCTTTAGCATCGATTAGAACCTTGCTGGTATTAGCGTACACCTGCTCCATGGTTTCCAAATACATACGCTGACGTGTAACCTCGGGCGCCTTGGCGTATTCAACCTGAACTTGTTTGAAGCGTGAGGCATCACCCTCAGCTGTCGCTACAATACGTTGCTTGTGACCGTTAGCCTCTTCCATCAAGCGTGCAGCATTACCCTTGGCTTTAGGGATCACGTCATTGGCGTAAGCTTGCCCTTCATTCTTCTGGCGCTCACGATCTTGACCTGCTTTGACTGCATCATCAAAAGCCGCCTGAACCTGCTCTGGTGGTTGAGCATTTTGCATAGTGACTTTTGATACCTGAATACCACTCTTGTAACGATCGAGAATATCCTGCATCAATTTTGCAGCTTCAGTAGCAATCTGCTCACGACCTTCGTAGAGCACAAAGTTCATTTTGCTCTTACCGACAATTTCACGAACAGCAGACTCTGCCGCTCCCATCACAGCTTCGTCGGTCGAACGATTATTGAACAAATACTCAACCGGATCTTTCAAAATGTATTGAACAGCAAACTGAATATTGACGATATTTTCGTCATCAGTCAGCATCAAAGCTTCTTTCAACACCTTGTTACGCTCACTACCTCGGTAACCAATTTCCAGAGTACGCACACCTGAAAGATTGACTAGTTCGTGCGACTGGAAAGGGTAAGGAAAACGCCAACGCAGTCCGGGCTCTGTCGACTCTTTATAGCTTCCAAACTGCAAGACCAAACCACGCTGCGAAGCATCAACGATATAAAAGCCAGACGCCAGCCAGACGACAGCAGCCAAACCGACAATCAGGCTCACGCCACCACCCAAAAACTTGGGATTAAAATCCATTTTTGGCATCCGTGGCCCCTCGCCACCACCATTGCCACCGCCGCCAGACTTCTTACCAAAAAGTCCCGTCAATTTCCGATTGAAATCACGCCAAACCTCTTCGAGATCAGGAGGGCCGTCATTTGGCCGCCGCGGGCCACCACCATTGGGTTTATCACCGTCATTGTTACCACGGTTACCCCATTGCGGGTCGTTAAGTGACATAAAAATACCTAGAGTAGGAATCATCGATATGGGGTCAATTAATAAAAATTCTGTTGAGCTTCTAACGCGGCATTAGCCAACGCCTTTTGTCGTGCACTTGCTTTTGCCAAAGCGTATTCAGACAACGCTTCACGCAATACATTCAATCCATCACCCGTACGGGCACTTACCCGAGCGCGCGCGATATTACCATACTCATCGCGGTCAGCCCCCGGAGAGGCTTCGGTCAGATCAATCTTGTTCCAAACAATTAACTGACGCAGAGATGCTGCACCGATTTCATGAAGGACCTTATTAACCTCAGTCATTTGTTCATCACGTGCATGGCTGGAACTATCCACGACATGAAGCAAAATATCCGCATCAATTGCTGCCTCCAGTGTGGCGTGAAATGCATCAACCAAAGAGTGAGGCAAATCTCGGATAAATCCAACCGTATCCGAAATTACAATATTACCAGCCCCCTCAATCCATAACTTTCTGGAAGTTGTATCGAGTGTGGCAAATAACTGATTGGCAACAAAAACACCCGCATGCGTCAGTGCGTTGAACAAAGTCGACTTACCCGCATTGGTATAGCCAACCAAAGACACATTCAGCACATCTCCGCGCATTCTTGCTTTACGTTGCACGCCACGTTGCCGAGATAACTTGGCCAAGCGCTCTTTGAGCATCTTGACTCGGCTGCCTAGTAAGCGCCGGTCGGTTTCAAGCTGGGTTTCCCCTGGACCACGCATACCGATACCCCCCTGCTGTCGCTCAAGATGAGTCCAGCCACGTACAAGTCGGGTCGACATATGCTCAAGTTGCGCCAATTCAACCTGCAACTTACCTTCGGCGCTTGAAGCACGTAAAGCAAAAATATCCAGAATCAGGCTGGTTCGATCTATCACGCGACACTTCAGTTCGCGCTCAAGGTTCCGCTCCTGAACCGGCGACAATTCGTGATTAAAAATCACCAAATCTGACTCGGTTGCGGCCAACATCGCCGCAATTTCCTGAACCTTCCCCTTGCCTGCAAAAGTTTTAGGATCAGGACGATATCGAGAACCGCCAATTTCTGCCGTAACAAAACCACCGGCCGACTCTGCAAGCAACCTAACTTCTTCCAACTGATCGTCAAGATCAGGCTGACCGAAGTCCAGCTGAACGATCACAGCACGCTCGCCTGCAGCCGGCCGTTCGTTCATTAAATATCCCACACGAGAAGCTTTGGCTTGCCATGAAGGCAAGCCATCGGGCTAACAATAATTATTCTGGCGCCTGCTCTTGCTGAAGATTTACTGGGCGCGCCGGAACAACTGTCGAGATGGCGTGCTTGTATACCATTTGAGTTACTGTATTCTTGAGCAATACAACGTATTGATCAAATGACTCAACCTGCCCTTGCAACTTAATTCCGTTGACCAAATAAATGGATACGGGAACATGTTCGCGGCGCAGTGCGTTAAGGAAGGGGTCTTGTAGCAATTGCCCTTTGTTGCTCATGGTGTGGCTCCATGTGTGTTGTTATGAGCTGTCTAATGTACCGAAAATAACATTCCGGTGTCGAAGTATTTACGTTTTTATTTTTTGTCTTTATCAGCAAACGGATTATTGCTGGTTACAAACTGTATACGTAATGGTGTGCCGTGCAATTTAAAGGCTTCCCGGAAAACATTCTCCAGAAAGCGACGGTAACTATCGCCGATATGATCAACCGCATTCCCGTGAACCACGATGATCGGTGGATTCGATCCACCCTGATGGGCATAACGCGGCTTGGGTCGGAACAGACCATGTTTTGGCGGCGCCTGTTTCGCAACTGCATCAGCCAAAACACGAGTCAGACGAGGCGTCGTCATTTTTGACATTGCCGCAGCAAAAGCTGCGTCAACCGACTTGAATATCGACTCCAGGCCGATGTTTTCTCGTGCCGAGACAAAGTGAAATTTAGCGAAATCCAAAAATTTCAACTTGCGCTGCAAAATCAGGCGGGTCTGCTCACGGGTATAACTATCAAGGCCATCCCATTTGTTAATCGCGACGACAAGCGCACGCCCTGATTGAACGATAAAGTCAGCAATATGGGCATCCTGATCAGAGATATCGGCCTGCGCATCAACCATCAGGATGACGACATTGGAGTCTTCAATCGACTGTAGCGTTTTTACCACCGAAAACTTTTCGATTGTCTCGAACACCTTGCCACGCTTACGCATACCGGCAGTATCGATCAGAACGTACTTGCGATTACCGCGCTCAAAATCGATTTCAATCGAATCCCGTGTCGTACCCGGTGCATCAAATGCAATCACTCGATCTTCACCAAGAAGAGTATTAATCATGGTGGACTTGCCGACATTTGGGCGCCCCACAATAGCAACCCGAATTGCAGTTGACTTAGCCTCATCCTCATCCGGTTCGGGAAAACTGCCAAGCGCAAGCTCAACAATACCGCGCACACCTTCACCATGCGCGGAAGAAATAGCATGCGGCTCGCCCAGACCTAATTCATGAAAATCCGACTCTGCGATTCCGGCATTTATCCCCTCGGTCTTGTTAACAGCCACAAAGACCGGGCGACCGATACGACGTAATTTGTTGGCAATTTCTTTATCGTGTGGCGTAATACCGGACCGCCCATCCACCACAAAAATAACAGCATCACTTTCAGCGATCGCCTGCTCAGTTTGCCGGGCCATCTCATGCAAGATGCCCTCGGTAACCAGCGGCTCAAAACCGCCAGTATCGACTACCAGATAGGGCTTACTACCCAATTTTCCATGGCCATAATGACGATCCCGGGTCAAGCCGGGCATATCCGCAACAATCGCATCTCGCGACTTGGTCAGACGATTAAATAGAGTTGATTTACCGACATTGGGTCGGCCAACCAGTACGATGGTAGGTTTCATTGTGCCTCGATTAAGTTCACGTTACCGCCAGAGGTTTGCACCAAAAAGCCGGAACCGAACAATTGAACCGGGGTACGTACAGGAGTACCGTCAGTTTTGATGCGGGCAGCAAAACTGCCGTCTTCGCGTGATAGAAAATGAACAATACCTTCGGCATCAGCCACCGCAATCAAATTACGGCTAACTACCGGGCCAGACACACGGCGATTCAACAACTTGTCCTGCTTCCACAAGCTGCTGCCAGACAAACGATCCAGAGCATGTACAGCCCCCTTATCGTCGGTCACAAACAGGTAACGACCATCAAGAGCCAAACCAACTGCAGATGACAACTCGCGCGACCAGATCATGGTACCGCCCTGCCCCATATCAAAACAGGCTACGCGTCCCTGAAAGGCCACCGAGCATATCTGGGCGCCATCGATAGCAGGTGGGGCAACTACGTCTGCCACACGATCAAGCTCGGTTGCTCCTTTTGGCAAGCCGACGGCACCTTCCCAAACAGGGGCGCCATTTTGCAGCGCGAGCGCAACCAGTTTCCCTCCGGGAAAACCAACAAACAAGTATTGATCGGCAAAAACAGGAGATCCGGCACTGCGAACAGACAGAGGTGGGGTAGAACGTTGGTAAACCCACTTCCGGCCGCCATCAATGGTATCAAACAGGAATACCTGATTATCGCCACTCTTTACTGCAACACCTTTCTCGCCAACTGTTGGTGCAGCCAAGACTTCACTGGACACCTTAGCTTGCCAAACGAGCTTGCCGTCATCCGTTGAAAACGCTAAGACGTCACCTTTTTGCGTCCCGACCACAACCAAACGGGAGTTTGCCCCAACGCCGGCAGAAAGAACCTGACCGGCATTGATTTTCCATACCGACTGACCATTCTCAAGCTTGCTGACCGAACCATCCCGCCCGGCAACATAAACTGAAGTTCCAACAACAGCTGGTTTAAAGGTGTAATCATCCGCCTTACCAGCACGATAAGACCACGAGTTACGCGCATCTGCTGTTGCTGTAATTGGCGACAACGGTGCCATTTTTGGCCCTGAGCTGGCAAATGGATTGACCGAATTTATCGAATTTGAAATCGATGCGCAGCCTGTCATCAATCCAGCAACGGCCATCAGCACAATCAGGCGGCGTGACATCAGGCAGCCTCACCCAAACTATCTAGTTTCTGTTGCAGCAGCTCTACTCCAGGACCAGGCTTAGCTGAAGACTTGCCCTGAGCCGCCTTGTAAGCGCCCCGAGCCTCCACTTTTTTCCCCTGCGCCGCCAAAACATCACCTTTCAATTCGAGGAAGCGTGCATCAAATGCAGAAGCATGCGCCCCATCCAACTGTTTTAGCGCTTCATCGTAGGCTTTTTCATCAAGTAGCACTGCAGCTAGACGCATGCGCGCCAAATCTTTAATTTCATCCTGACCATTTGCTGCCGCCCAAGCAAGTTGAGACTTTGCAGTTTTCAGATCACCTACTTCAAAAGATTGCTTAGCTGCCAACAAGGCACCCAATGAGGCATAGGATGTGCTGCTGAATTTTTCAGCCAGTTCCCCTGCGATATTTTTTGCTTTCTGAACATCTTTGCTGGCCACAGCCTGCTCAAGGACGCTATAGATCGCAGCAGCCTGGCCTGACTGATTTCTCTGATACCAGTTCCAACCCTGCCAAATAACAACAACCAAGGAAATGGCAGTAATCACGGCAGTCACCGTATTACCGTACATTTTCCACCAGGTTTTCATGTTTTCAAGTTGCTCTTGTTCTTCAAGATCGTAGTGCGCCATGCTGCTTATTCCTCGTCCGTTTCGTCCGAATCAATCAGTTGTCCAACGATCGCATCTGCCAGATCGTCCACTTTAAATTTTTGTTGCGCCGAACCCGCTTCACGCA